>JACQDO010000438.1 GCA_016201085.1 Hyphomicrobiales bacterium
ACCGGCGATACTATGCCAACAATGTACCGGAGGAACTGGTCCGTCGCGTCATTAAGCGCGAGAGCGGCGGCAATGCGCGCGCCGTCAGCAAGGGCAATTTCGGCCTGATGCAGATCCGGCTCGGCACCGCCCGCGCCCTGGGTTATCGCGGCACTGCCGCCGGCATGCTCGATGCCGACACCAACATGACCTATGCGGTGAAATATCTCGCCGGCGCCTATCGTGCCGCCGACGGCAATGCCAACCGCGCGGTGCATTACTATGCCGCCGGTTATTATTACGCCGCCAAGCGCAAGGGCCTGCCGATCAATGCGTTTGCTTCGGCGGCGGCGGGCAACATCGGGGCGGTTCGGCCGGCCGAAAAACTGCGCGCGGCGCAAGTCGCCGGTGCAAGCGTATCGTCCGCCTCGAGTCTTTACGACGGACGTATCGATTACCACTGAGCTAATATTGCTCGGCGCGGATTGCCGGCACGGGGCTGTTTGCGACGGCCGGCTGCGTTTGTGCCGGCGTCTTGGCTTGGCGAGCGCGTGGCGGAGTTTTCCTGCGGCTTGCGCTCGGCGCCTTGTTTTCCGATGGCTTGAGCGACGGCGGCTTTTTCTCCGGCGTTATCGCCGTCAATTTCGTCGACGAGGTCTCGCCGATTTCGAGCGGCAAGGTCAATTTCGGCATTCCCTTGATCGTGCCGGTCTCGACCTCGCGATCGCTGCCGCCGGTCGGTAAACTGGCGATTTTGTCGTCGATCTTGCCGTCATTTTGAACCGGACTGTCGGGCAGTTCGCGCAGGCGGCTTAATTCATCGGCGCGGCGCACGGCGGCCAGGATGAGGAATTGCCGCCACTCCGGGTGATCGTTCAGGCGCAGCAGCGCGCCGCGTACCGGTATTTCCGCATGTGTGCGTGCCGCATGCGAAGCGCCCGGCGGCTCGTGCGCCAGGACCACGATCATGATGGCGAGAAGGACGCCGCCTACTGGGATGATCCGAAGAAACGGCAGCATCGCCGATACATAACTGAGTCGACCGAATCCCTAAAGCAAACTCCGCAGCCCTTACGCAGAAATTTTGGCGGCATCCTCAGCGGGGCAAGTCGGCGATCGGCGCGGCGCGGACAGGCCGTGACAGCGGACGCCGCGATTGCTAGGACGAGGGCTCTGAAAAAACGTCGCGGGGGAAGCGCCATGTTCAAGAAGCCGAATTGTCCGGTCATCGCCATCGAAGAGCATTATTGGGACCCGGAACTGTCCAAGCATTTCACCGGCCCGGAAGCCGGCCGCGGCAACGAGACCGACGCGCGGCTCTACGATCTGGGCGCCCTGCGCCTCAAGGAGATGGACGAGGCCGGCATCGACATCCAGGTGCTGTCGCACGGCGCGCCTTCGTCCCAGAAGCTGCCGATCGAGATCGCCGCCAAGGTGACGGCCGAGGTCAACGACCGGCTGGCCAAGGTCTGCGCCGCCAACCCCAAGCGCTTCGCCGCCTTCGCGGCGCTGCCCACCGTCGATCCGAAGGCCGCCGCCGACGAGCTCGATCGCGCCGTCACCAAGCTCGGCTTCAAGGGCGCCATGATTCACGGCATGAGCAACGGCGAATTTGTCGATCTCAAGAAATACTGGCCGATCTATGAGCGCGCCGAGAAGCTCGATGTGCCGATCTATTTCCACCCCTCGCTGCCGAACCAGACGGTGACGGATATCTACCTGCAGGATTACGCCAAGGACTTCCCTTTGGTGGTGCGACCGGGCTGGGGCTACACGGTGGAAACCGCGACGCAGGCGATTCGCCTGGTGCTGTCCGGCGTGTTCGACACGCATCCCAAGCTCAAGGTCATCCTCGGTCATTTCGGCGAGACGCTGCCGTTCCTGGTCTGGCGCATCGATGCCTCGCTCAAGCGCCCGGGCCAGAAGCCGATGAGCTTCCGCGACATCTTCTGCAAGAATTTCTACGTCACCACCTCGGGCTTCTTCTCCAATCCGGCGCTGCTGTGCTGCGTGATGGAGATGGGCATCGATCACATCCTGTTCGCGGTCGACTGGCCGTTCGTGATGAACCCGCCGGGCGTGGAATGGATGAAGGACGTGCCCTTGTGCGACGAAGACAAGGTGAAAATATTGAGCGGCAACGCCAAGCGGCTGTTGAGGATGTAGCCTTCGTCATTCCGGGTTCGCGTGCTGCGCACGCGCCCCGGAATGACATCAAACAACGGGATGCTGCCGGTAATACTCGGCGTCGTCCGCCGACTGCGTCCAGTCCGAATTGCCGCGCCAGGCGCAGTGGCGCGACAGCATGTCGGTGCCGTAGCGCACGCGGAACAGCATCGTGCGTGCGGGGCCGTTCTCGTATTCGTGCACTTCGCCGGCCGGATGCACCACGAATGCGCCGGGGGTGACCGGCACGGTCTCCTTCGGCGTGCGCATGATACCGCCTCCGGAAAAGCAGAAATAGATTTCGGTGGCGAAGGGATGGCAATGATAGGGGCTGATCTGTCCGGGCTCCCAGCAGGCCACGGTGACGTCGCCGTCCGCCGCCTTGCCGAGAATCTTCTCGACATGATGCTTCGGATGCCATTGCTGCTCGCGTTCGAGGCTGAAGACGTGCATGGAGCAATTCTCCGCGGGAAAGGCAAAAACTAGCGCATTTCCCCGGCGAACAGGAGAGGGCGATTGCGCATCGCCCGCGCGCATTGATAAAAGGTGGCGTCGCTTGGTGCCGGGCCCGTAGCTCAATGGTTAGAGCCGACCGCTCATAACGGTCTGGTTGGAGGTTCGAGTCCTCCCGGGCCCACCAATGTTACCAATAGCCGAGGATCGATCATCGATGAGCAAGTCCGGCGGCCCCGTCGATCGCGCCACGCTGGAAGATCTGGCGGCGGCGAGCCGCATCCTGGTGGACCAGGGCGTGTTCGATAGCGCCGGCCACTTCTCCATGCGCCATCCCGGCCATCCCGAACGCTTCCTGATGTCGCGCTCGCTGGCGCCGCAGATGATCACGGCCGACGACATCATGGAATTCGACTTCGACTGCAACGCCATCGACGCGCGCGGCCGCAACGGCTTCATCGAGCGCTATCTGCACGGCGAGATTTTCCGCGCCCGTCCCGACGTGCTGGCGATAGCGCACAGCCACTCGCCGTCGGTGATCGCTTTCGGGCTTTCCAATGCGCCGATGCGGGCGATGTATCACAACGCGGCGTTTCTGGCGGCCGGCGTGCCGGTGTTCGATATCCGCGAGAAATTCGGCACCACCGATATCGTGATCAACACGGCGGCGAAGGGCGCGGCGCTTGCCGAGGTTCTCGCCGACAAGCCGGTGGCGCTGCTGCGCGCCCACGGCATGGTGGCGGTGGCGTCGAGCCTGCCGGTCGCCGTGTTTCGCGCCATCTTTACCGTCACCAGCGCCAATATCCAGCATCAGGCGCTGGCGCTGGGCGGTCCGCTCGCCGCGCTCGACGCGGAGGAGGGGCGCATCGCCGATCTGATCAATGTGCAGACGGTCGGACGCGCCTGGGATTTGTGGAAGCAGCGGGTGACTTGAACCATGGCGCAGCAGTCGGATCAGCCCCTCAAGCAGGAATTGGTCGATGCCATCCGCATGCTGGAGCGTGCGGAATACATCGACCACAACGGCCATTGCAGCGTTCGGCGCGACGCCGGCTCGTTCTATATCAACTCCGGCGCCTCTCAGCGCGCCTCGCTCACCGTCGCGGACATCGTCGCTATCGATCTCGACGGCCGGCCGGTCGACGGCAGCAACGTCAAGCCGCCGCTGGAATTCCCCATCCATGCCGAGGTCTATCGTGCGCGGCCGAAGGTCAATGCGGTGTTCCACACCCATCCGCAGTGGTCGACTTATCTGACCATGACGGGGGTGCAACAGAAGGTGGTCTACGCGCAGGCATCGCTGCTCGGCGACATGCCGGTGATGGACTCGCCGATGTCGGTCAATACCCGCGCCATGGGCGAGAAGATGGTCGGCGTCTTGGGCGACAATCCGGTGGTGCTGCTCAAAGCGCACGGCGCGGTCGCGGCCGGCGAAACCGTTCTGGAATGCTTCGCCTACGCGGCCTATGTCGAGGAAAATGCGCGCCGCCAATATATGGCGATGCAGATCGGCGATCCGTATGTTTTCAGCGAGGAAGAGCAGGCGGCCTGCCGGCAAAAACTCCGCACGCCGAGTCTGTTCAAGAAGACCTGGGATCACTACCGCTCGAAGATTTCTTGAAACTAGAGCGTCGCCTCGATCTTGGCGCGCAATTCCGCCGTCACCTTGGGCTCAATGCCGAACCAGGCTTTCCAGGCGGGGATGCCCTGGTGCAGCAGCATGCCGAGGCCGGTCACAATGCGGTTGCCGCGCGCGCGCGCGGCGGCGAGCAGCGGGGTCTCGCGCGGGATGTAGATGATGTCGTTGACCAAGGCGCGCTTCGGCAGCCTGTCGAGAGCGAGATCGAGCGGCGGCTGGCCGACCATGCCTTGGCTGGTGGCGTTGACCAGCATGGCCGCGTCCTCCAGTGCGTCGTGACGTTGCTGCCACGGCACCACATGGATCGTTGCGCCGAAATCCCTGGCGAGAGCCTTCGCCCGCGCCGGCGTGCGGTTGCTGAGCCTTATCTCGCGCGCCCCGCGTTCCAGCAATCCGTAGAGGACGGCGCGCGCGCCGCCACCGGCGCCGATCACCACGGCGGGACCGGCGTCGGCCCGCCAGTCCGGCGCGAATTCGAGAATATTGTGCGTGAAGCCGTACCAGTCGTTGTTGAAACCGGCGAGCGAGCCGTCCTTTCTCACCACCACGCAGGAGATCGCGCCGATTTTCCTGGCGGTGATGTCGACCTCGTCGACGATGCGCAGCGCATCCCGCTTGAGCGGGATGGTCAGGTTGCAGCCGGAAAAATTCAGCGCCGGCAGCGCGCGCAACGCCGCCGCAAGGCGCTCCGGCGGAATCGCCAGCGGAACATAACTGCCGGCCAACTTGTGCTGCGCGAACCAGAAATTATGCAGCATCGGCGAGCGCGACTGGAAGATCGGCCAGCCCATCACGGCGGCGAGAAGGAAGCGGTCGGGAGAGGCCATCGGGTGCTCTGCTCGCTGGTAACTTTCCTGCTAAGCTTATACGCTGATTGTCATCGGTTCGAGGCAGGCACCATGCGAGCGTTCAAATTTAGATTGGCAACCCTCGCTATAGCAATCGCATCCATTGCTCTGACGGTGCTGTCCGCTTCGACACCGGCGCGCGCCGAATTTCCGGAACGGTCGGTCAAGATCGTCGTGCCGTTCGCGCCGGGCGGCGGCACCGACCTGATCGCGCGGGTGCTGGCCGAGTTTATGAGCAAAGACCTCGGCCAGCCCGTGATCGTCGAAAACAAGCCCGGCGCCGGAACGATTGTCGGCACGGCCGCCGCCGCCAGCAGCGCGCCCGATGGCTACACTCTGGTGATGGCGACATTCGCTCACGCCGTCAATCCGAGCATCAATGCGAAATTGCCGTATGACACGTTCAAGGCCTTCGCGCCGGTGGCCTTGGTGGCGCGCTCTTTCAATATCGTCGTGGTCAATCCGAAGCTGCCGTTCAAATCGCTTGCCGATTTGATCGCCTATGCCAAGGCAAATCCCGGCAAGCTCAATTATGGCTCCTTTGGCATCGGCACCTCCGCTCATCTGGCCGGCGAATTGTTCAAGACCATGGCGCATGTCGATCTCACGCACGTTCCTTACAAAGGCTCGGCGCCGGCCATTACCGATCTGCTGGGCGGGCAAATTCAGATGATGTTCACCACGGTGGCCAGTGTGGCTTCCTATATCGAAGGCGGCCAGCTGCGCGCGCTGGCGGTGACCTCGGCGCAGCGCTCGGCCGCCTTTCCGGATTTGCCGACGATTTCCGAGGCGGGGGTCCCCGGTTACGCGGCCGAAAGCTGGTACGGGCTCTATGCGCCGGCCGGCACGTCCGAGGGCGCGGTGACGCGGCTGAATGCTTCTGTTGCGAGGGCCATCGCAGCCGGCACGTTCAAGAAGCTCGAAACCAACGAAGGTCTGAGCTTTGCCGCCGGCACGCCGGCGGATTTCGACCGTTATGTGCGGGGCGAAGCAGCCCGCTGGCATGAACTGGTCACGGCGGCGCATATTCAGGCCCAGTGACATCCCGGCCCCCATCCGGTGGCCTCTTATGAGCGAGCGCATTTCATCATGACCGACAAGCCGACATCGTCTCCCCGCGTCGAACTCGCCATCGACCGGTCCATCGCGACGATTTCATTCAATCGTCCCGAGGTGCGCAATGCCATCGATGACGCCACGCGAACCGAGCTGATCGCCGCGCTGGAGCGCGTGAGCAACGATGACGCGATCCGCGCGGTCATCCTCACGGGCAAGGGCAAAGCGTTCTGTGCCGGCGGCGATATTGCCGGCATGCAGCAGCGTTTGCAGGCGCCGCCCGGGCAGATTGCCTTCACCGGCTGGCGCCGGCAAAAACGCCTGCATCAGGGCGTCGCCTTGTTGCATGGTTTGCCGAAGCCGACGATTGCCGCCGTCAACGGCGCGGCCTCGGGACTCGGCTGCGACCTGGCGCTGGCGTGCGATTTCATCGTTGCCTCCAACGCCGCAAGCTTTGCCATGAGTTTCATCCATCGCGGCTTGGTGCCGGACGGCGGCGGCATGTATTTCCTGCCGCGCCTGGTCGGACTGGTCCGCGCCAAGGAACTGATTTTCAGCGGGCGCAGCGTGCCGGCGGAGGAGGCCCTCGCCATCGGCCTGGCCGACCGTTTGAGCGCGGCGGAGACGTTGTTGCAGGACGCGCATGACTGGGCCGTGCAATTGAGCCAGGGGTCGAGTGTCTCGCTCGCGCTGAGCAAGGAAATCCTCAATCGGACATTCGAACTGAGCGAAGAGCAGGCCTTGGCGCTGGGCCGCGAGGCGCAGGCCATCTGCTACACGACGCGCGAGCATCAGGAATCGGTCGCCGCGTTTCTCAAAAAGAACAAGCCGTAAAGACGACGCAATGCACCCGCTCGACCGGCTGTTTCATCCGCGCAGCGTTGCGATCGTGGGCGCCTCGGCCGATCGGGACAAGCTTACCGGGCGTCCGCTGGCCTATCTGCAACGATACGGCTTCACCGGAACGATTTACCCGATCAATCCCCGCTGCGACGCGATCGCGGGGCTGACCTGCTATCCGGACGTGCAGTCGCTGCCGGCGCCGCCCGATGTCGGCATTGTGCTGTTGGGCGCCGAGCGCGTGCAGGACGCCGTGCGCGACTTGTGCAAGGCGGGCGCCGCGGCGGCGGTCATCCTGGCCAGCGGCTTTGCCGAAGCCGGCGCCGACGGCGAGCGGCGGCAACGCGTCGTCATGGCTGCCGCCGGACCGATGCGGCTGCTCGGCCCCAACACCATCGGGCTCGTCAATATCACCGATAAGATCGCGCTGTCGGCCAGCAATGCCTTGCAAATCGACGAATTGATCGAAGGCAATATCGGCGTCGTCTCGCAGAGCGGCGGCATTCTCGGTTCGTTGTTGTCGCGCGCCTTCGGCCGCGGCATCGGCTTCTCCAAGCTGATTGCCACTGGTAACGAGGCCGATATCGACGTGTCCGAGTGCATCGAATACCTGATCGAGGACAAAAGCACGGCCGTAATCGCGCTTTACCTGGAGGGCTTGCGCGACGCCGAGCGGTTTCGCGCCGCCGCCGAGAAGGCCGCGGCGGCGGGTAAGCCGATCGTCGTGTTCAAGGTCGGGCGTTCGGAAGCCGGTGTCCGCGCGGCGGTGTCGCACACCGGCGCGCTGGCCGGCGCCGACCGGGTCTATGACGCCTTGTTCAGGCAGACCGGCGTTATTCGCGCCGGCCTGTTCGCCGATCTGCTCGATATCCCGGCGGCGCTGGCGACCGGACAAACGCTTGCCGGCAACCGCGTCGCCATCGTGACCTCGACCGGAGGCGCCGCCACGCTGGTGGCCGATAGTTGCGGCATGGCGGGATTGGACACGCCGGCGCCGGACCGGGCGACCGCCGAGCGGCTGCTGGCCTTGCAAATTCGCGATGCCTCGCTCGATCGCAATCCAATCGACGTCACCTTGGGCGGCCTGCGGCCGGACGTGCTGCGCAGCGTGATCGAGCTCTTGCTCGACAGCCCCGGCTACGACGCGGTCATCGTGATCGTCGGATCGTCGGGGCTGGGGAGTCCCGATCTGGTGGCCAAGCCGGTGATCGCGGCGCGCGCGCGGAGCAAGAAGCCGCTGCTGGTTTATGTCAGTCCGGATGCGCCGAATATCGTCAAGCACCTCAATCGTCATGGCGTGCCCGCGTTCGGCGCGCCCGAGAGCTGCGCGGCGGCGCTCTCCGCCATGCGGCAATACGGCCGGCAGGCGGCACGGCCAAAGCCTGTACCGGTTAAACAATCTCTCGCGCTTGGCGCAAACAATTTTGCATCGGGACCGCTCAATGAAGCGGAAAGCAAAGCACTGTTTGCGCGCTTCGGCATCCCGTCAGTGCAGGAATTCGTTGTTGCAAGCGCGCGCGAGGCCGAACAGGCGGCGCGCAAGTTGAATGGCAATGTCGTGCTGAAGATTCTATCGCGCGAGATAACGCATAAGACCGAAGTGGGCGGCGTCATCCTCAATGTCAGTCCGCAGGACGTGGCGCGCCGCTGCGAAGAGATGCAGGCGGCGGTGACCAAAGCGACCAAGGCGCGGATCGAGGGCTTTCTGGTGCAGGAAACGATCGCCAACGGCGTCGAAATGATCTTAGGCTTTCATCGCGATCCCCAGCTCGGCCCGACCGTCCTTCTTGGCTTTGGCGGGATTGCCGCCGAGCTTTTCAACGACACGACGCTTCGTCTGCCGCCGCTGGGCCGGCAGGACGCCGAGGAGATGATCGACGAGCTCAAGGGCTCGGCGCTGCTGCGGGGATTTCGCGGCCGCGCCAAATGCGACGTGGAGGCGCTGGTGTCGGCCATCGTCGTCTTTTCCGAGATGGTCGTCGAATTGGACGATCGATTATTGGAGGCCGAAATCAATCCACTTTTTGTCATGCTCGAACGCCAAGGCGTGCGCGCCGGCGATGGCGTGGTGGTGCTTCGCTAAGGCACGGTTGTTTTAGGTCGCGTACTCATTAATCCGGTTTTGTATGCGCGGCTCGCTGGATGTCCGCTTTGCTCCGACTGAATTTTGCGACGCAACAAAATGAGGCTAGAGCGGAATCCGGTCAGTTTGACCCGTATCCATCGTGTTTGAAGTAGTTGTTGCACTCTTCCGGGGTGAAGGTTTGGAGGATTGTTCCAATCCGGTCCCAGAGGGCAGGGATTGATCGCTCGCCAGCCTTGCGCAGATGCGCTTTGAGTTTGGCGAACGACTGTTCGATCGGATTGAGATCGGGGGAATAGGGCGGAAGACGCCGCAGCGTGGCGCCAGTTGCCTCGATCGTCTCGCGCACACCGGCGACCTTGTGGGCGGGAAGATTGTCCATCATGACGATCTCGCCGGGCGAGAGCGTCGGCACCAGGCATTGTTCGAGATAGCTGAGGAAGATTTCGCCGTTCATCGGGGCGTCGACCACGAACGGAGCGGTCATGCCGTCGTTGCGCAGGCCGGCCACGAAAGTGGTCATCTTCCAATGGCCGTGCGGAACCTTGGCGACGAGCCGTTGACCGCGAGGGCAGCGCCCGCGCAGCCTTGTCATGTTGGTTGAGGTCCCGGTCTCGTCGATAAAGACGAGCTTGCTCGGATCAAGCCGCGGCTGCTGTTGTTTCCACTGCGTGCGCGCCAGGCGGACGTCTTCGCGCTCTTGCTCGGCGGCGTGCAGAGTTTCCTAAGAAACGGTCATTCCAGGGGTCGGCGCCATGGGCTGGAGCATGAAGCCGAAGGCCTTGGCGCGCCGATGCAGATTGTCGATGACCCGCGCGCGGTAGCGGATCTCGTACGACGATGCGCCAGGGTCGACGTAATCCATTCCGTGACGCACGGCATTGTAGAAGAGAACCGCTATCTTGCGCGCGGTCGCGGTGACCGCCTTGGCCTTGCCGATACGCGCCGAGAGCCGCCGGTAGAAGGCGCCCAGGGCCGTGTCGGTTCGTCCGACCGTCACTGCGGCCAGCCGCAGCAGTGACGCCGCCCGGCTCCCAGAGCGGCGCGTGCGCGACGAGAGCACCTTGCCGCCTGAGATCTTGTTGCTCGGCGCTAGGCAGAGCCAGGAGGTAAAGTGTTTCGCACTCGGCCAAGCGGAGAGGTCGTCGCCGCACTCGGCGATGAGCTTAAGCGCGAGGTAGGGGCCGAGGCCGTTGATCTGGGTAAGGTCCTTGCCGAGTAGCGCGAAGAGCGCTGTGCGGACATCGAAGAGCAATGAATTCTGTTGACGGGATCTATTCTGACGTGGTGATGGCAACGGACCTGCTTCGCGACCACGACGGGCGCTGAGTTCCTTCAACACGGCCTCGATCCGGGCATCGCAGGCAGATGCCTTCTGCTGGTACGTGTCATAGAGGGCGAGTGCCTGTTCGAGGGCGAACAGGTGCTCGGCGCGGTAGTTGCCGGCCAGCGCCTTCTCGATCGTCTCGACAGTGGCGTGGCAACGCCGATCCCGCATGCGCGCCAGCACTGCCGGATTGCGCTCGCCACCTAGGATCGCGCGGATGATCCGCAGGCCGGTCGCACCGGTAATATCGGTGACGACATGGTGGAGCTGCACGTTCATTTCGGTCAACGCCTTCTGCATGTGTTGGATATGTGACGCCCCATACTCGAGCAGACGCTCACGCTGACGCAGGTAGGCACGCAGCTCGGCGATCTGACCTTTGGGCCGAAAGCTTGCGCGCAGCAGACCGAAGGAGTGAAGCCGCTGCAACCACTGCGCATCACTGACGTCGGTCTTGCGTCCGGGTACGTGCTTGGCATCGCGCGCATTGACGAGGAACACCGCAAAGCCACGGGCGTCGAGGAGCTCAAAGATTGGGATCCAATAGACGCTGGTCGATTCCATGACGACCGTGTCGACGCCGCACTCTACAAACCAGTCCACCAGCCGATGCAGATCAGTCGTGAAGGTACCGAAGCTGCGCACCGGCTCAGGCGTGCGATCCGCACTCACGGCAGCCATATGCATCGTCGCCCCGATGTCGATCGCGGCCGCGTTCGGATGGACCGTCGGCATCGCGCGGCGGCTCTTGTCAGTCGATCTATTCCGACCCATTTCCACTCCTCCTGTTGCGGGTGGAAGGGCTGGGCTGCGCTGTTGATCAATTTCCTAAACGGGATCGCCGGATGGCGTCACCACTCTCACGTGCGCAACAACCCATGGACCATGTTTTTTTGCGGGGTAGCATGCCACCAAAAAGCCGTCGGCCGCTCCCTTCCACCAAGAGGATAGATCTCAACCGTTTCTACGCCCACAGGCGGACGCTGTCCGAGATGGTTTTTTTGAAGCTGATGTCGTGACGGTGGTAGAACCGCCACACCGAACTGGCACTCACCACGATGCCACGATCCTTCAGCCTGCCGCGGATTTCTTGCAGCGTCAGGTCCGGCTCGGCAGCCGTCAATGCCAGCAGCCATTGCTTGTGCGCGTCCAGCGGCGAGCGCTTGCCGCCCATCGGTTTGGCCGCGACCGACCCGGTTCGCCGCCACCGTGCAACCCACTTGATCGCCGAACTCGGGCTCACCTCGAAAATCGCCGCCGCCTCATGGCACGAGGCTCCGGCCTCAACCGCACGGACCACCCGCTCACGCAAGTCCTGGGAATAGGGCTTCGGCATCGCTCGTCTCCCCGAATCATCGATCCGTAGAGACTCGCCTATTCGCCCGACTTTGAGAATCCCTGCCGTTCCGCTATCGATTCAAGCTGATCGGATTATGCTCTAAGTGCCATTAGCTTCATTCGCTGCGATCGCGCCGATCGATTTGATTGATGACAAAAACAGATTTGTTGAATTGCGCGCCGCGGGCGAACTTTTCGATTGATCCAAATCAATGACGAAATAGATCTTATTGAGTTCGATTATATTTATTGCTTTCAATGTTTTGGAGGATGATATGCGGAAGACGGTGCTTATTCTTTTTGTCTGCACTTTGTCGTCGATCTATGCAGCAAATGCTGCAACGCCCTTAAACGACCCCGCGCCGATTAATCACGCCGTGTACTCCACGGCCCAGCAAATAGCCGGTGGCAAAGGTAAAGTCTGCACGACGACGTGGGTCACGACGTGGGTCACGAAGTGGGTGGATACGGCGAAAGGCAAAATTCAACAGAAATTTGAAGTGAGAACGCCAACTGCTGTGTGCGGTATTCGTGGCTAAACGGTAAGGGTGACGGTCTCTCTGTCTTAGTCAGAAGGCTTTCGAGCTGGCGGCACAGCATATGTTGCCGTGAACTGGTCGTGTGGCCGCTCGCGGCGCCTGAACGGTTGTCGCTCAGCCAGCTAATTTCCGCATTGCGCCAAGATCGTGCGCATAGCTGCTCTTCACCTCGATTTATTTACGTCGATTCGGCGACGCCGGCTGTTGGTCTGCTTTACACTTGACACGGGAAATCCGGAGCGGCCGACTCAATCGACGCAATGGGTCAATCACGCCCAATCCATTTGGGGCCAAAGCTAGCCGATGTCTGCTATGGCCCCAAAAGCTGAAGTCAAATCAGGGTCTTGGTATCTGACATAACGGGCGTGGCGGGTTGACGATGCCGCCCGGCGCATGAATCACGGGCTGCGATTACCGCGCCGATTCAATCTAAAACGATTTCGCGCTAACGAATTATTCGCCGCATCAATGACGGGCGACGAAACGAGCGACGTCCTTGCCGTCGAGGTAACCAAGCAGGGCGTCGGCGGCGGCATCCGCGAACTGCCGGTACATCTCATCGGTCGGCCAGCCGATATGCGGGGTCAGCACGACATTCGGCAATTCGGTCAATGGATGGGCGGGCGGCAGCGGCTCGGCATCGAACACGTCAAGACCGGCGCCGGCAATGCGGCCGTTGGCGAGCGCCGCGCACAGCGCCGGTTCATCGACGATCGGACCGCGCGCGGTGTTGATCAAGTAAGCCGTCGGCTTCATGAGTCCCAGGCGCCGGGCATCGATGAGCCCGCGCGATTCGGCGCTCAGCGTCGCGTGCATCGAGACGATATCCGAACAGCGCAATAGATCGTCGAGCTCGCGGCTCTCGCTGCCTGCCGCCGCCGCCGCCTCCTGGGTCAAGCGCGGGCCCCAGGCGAGCACATTCATCTCGAACGCCTTGGCGATCTTGGCGACGTAGCGGCCGACGTGCCCAAAGCCGACGATGCCAAGCGTCTTGCCGCGCAGGACAAAGGTCATGGGCGTCGCCCACCTGCCGAGCTTGACCTCGCGATCGAGCGCCGGGATCTGGCGCATCACGGCGATCATCAATCCGATCGCCAGCTCGGCCGCGCTCCGGGAGAATCCGCCCGCGGCCTTGGCGATGATAACTTTGCGCTCCTCGGCCGCCGCCAGATCGATGTGGTACACATGATTGCCCGTTTGCGCGATGACGCGTAGATCGGGAAGCTGCTCCAGCAGCGCGCGGGTGAATTTCGTTCGCTCGCGGTTCGCCACCACTGCGTCGAAGCCGCGCAGCGCCGCAGGATCGCCGAACGGTTGCGTGAAGATTTTCACCTCGGCGCGCTCGCGCAATCGGCGCACGCCGGTCGTGCCATCGTAGGCGCAGTGAGTATCGTCAAGAATTGCGACACGCATGTGTGAAATGATCCCCTCGGCGCCGGCCGTCGCGCCGGTGCGAAAATCCGTCGGCGCGGCGCAGATTAGTCAAACGTCCGAGACTTAAATAGTGCATGGTTGTGAATTATTGCGACTTGCTACATCCTGCCCGCGCCTATTGGATGAAGGGAGCCGACGATGCGCGCCGTATGCCTTGGGGGCGGTCCGGCCGGACTCTATTTTGCGATTTCCCTGAAGCGGCGCGATCCCGCACACGATGTGGTTGTGATCGAACGCAACCGCCCGGACGATACCTTCGGCTGGGGCGTGGTGCTGTCCGACGAGACGCTCGGCAACCTCAACGCCAACGATCCGGAAAGCGCGGAGCTTATCCGCAAGGATTTCGTCTATTGGGACGACATCGCGGTGCATTATCGCAATACCGTCGTCACCTCGACCGGCCACGGCTTTTGCGGCATCGGACGCAGGCGGCTGCTGAATATATTGCAGGATCGCGCCCGCGCGCTCGGCGTCAATCTGCAATTCGAAAGCGAGGCGAAAGAGCTCGAAGCCTATCGCGATTTCGATCTGATCGTCGGCGCCGACGGCGTCAATTCGCGCGTGCGCGCGCGCCATGCCGATCGTTTCAAGCCCGACATCGATGTGCGCGCCTGCAAATATGTCTGGCTCGGCACGCATCAGAAGTTCGACGACGCCTTCACCTTCATCTTCGAGGAAACCGAGCACGGCTGGATCTGGGTGCATGCCTACCAGTTCGATGCCGACACCGCGACTTTCATCGTCGAATGCTCGGAGGCGACCTGGCGCCGCGCCGGCTTCGATCGCATGGGCATCGACGAAACCATCGCCGCCTGCGAGCGGATATTCGCGCGCAATCTGGGCGGACACAAGTTAATGTCCAATGCGCGTCACCTGCGCGGATCGGCCTGGCTCAATTTCAATCGCGTGCTGTGCGAGCGCTGGAGCCACGACAACATCGTATTGTTGGGCGACGCCGCCGCCACCGCGCATTTTTCGGTCGGCTCCGGCTCGAAGCTCGCCATGGAGAGCGCCATCGCGCTCGCCGAATATCTGCACAGCGAACCGTCCATGCCGGCCGCGTTCCGGCGTTATGAGGACGAGCGCCGGCTGGAAGTGTTGCGGCTGCAGAACGCGGCGCGCAATTCGACCGAATGGTTCGAGGACGTGGAGCGCTATCTCCACCTCGATCCGGTCCAGCTCAATTATTCGCTGCTCACCCGCTCGCAGCGCATCAGCCACGAAAATCTGCGCCAGCGCGACAGCGCCTGGCTGGCCGATGCCGAGAAGTGGTTCGAGAACAACGCCACCGGCCGGACGCCGCAAGTCAATCAGGCGCCGATGTTCGTGCCGTTCCGCGTGCGCGGCGTCGAGCTGAAAAATCGCGTGGTGGTGTCGCCGATGGCGCAATACCGCGCGGTCGACGGCAACCCGACCGACTGGCATTTTGTGCATTATGCCGAGCGTGCCAAAGGCGGCGCCGGGCTGGTGTTCACCGAGATGACCTGCGTGTCGCCGGAGGGGCGCATCACGCCCGGCTGTACCGGCCTCTATCGCGACGAGCACCAGACGTCCTGGAAACGTATCGTCGATTTCGTCCATAGCGAGACCGACGCGAAAATCGCCATCCAGCTCGGTCATTCCGGCGCCAAAGGGTCGACCCAGCTCGGCTGGGAGACCATGGATGCGCCGCTTGCCGCCGGCAATTGGGACGTCATGGCCCCCTCGGCCGTGCGCTGGAGCCAGGATAATCAGGTACCGCGCGCCATGACCCGCGCCGATATGGACAAGGTTCGTGACGACTATGTGCAAGCCGCTCATAGAGCCTCACGCATCGGCTTCGATTGGCTGGAGCTGCATTACGCGCACGGTTACCTGATGTCGTCCTTCATCACGCCGCTCACCAACAAGCGCAGCGACGATTATGGCGGCGATCTGGAGAACCGCATGCGGTTCCCGCTCGAAGTGTTTCATGCCGTGCGCGCGGTCTGGCCGATTGACAAGCCGATATCGGTGCGCATTTCCGCCCACGACTGGGTGGGGCCGGACGGGATTACACCGCACGACGCGGTGGCTATCGCGCACATGTTGAGCGAGGCCGGCGTCGATCTCATCGATGTTTCGGCCGGGCAAACCTCGACACGCGCCAAGCCGGTTTATGGCCGCATGTTCCAGACCCCGTTCTCGGATCGCATCCGCAACGAGGCGCGGGTCGCCACCATGGCGGTCGGCAACATCTACGAGCCCGATCACGTCAATTCCATTCTGATGGCGGGGCGGGCGGATCTCGTCTGCTTGGCGCGCCCGCATCTGGCCGATCCCTACTGGACGCTGCATGCCGCCGCCGATCTCGGCCATGTGGGGATCGCCTGGCCGAAGCCGTATCTTGCCGGCCGTGACCAGTTGTACCGGCGCAAGGCGCATCCGGATGTCATGACGGGAAAAGTGTAATGCGCGCGTCCACCGGCCGACATCGTGTTACAATCAGGTGCTGACATGAATACAGCGATCAAGAAAACGCCACAGCTCGGCCCCTCGGCGCATGTCGATACCTTCGCGCGCGACAATCTTCCGCCGTTCGATCGGTGGCCCTATCTCATTCTCGATCGACCCGAATTCCAATATGCCGATTACCTCAACATCGCGGTTGAACTGACCGACCGCAATGTGGAGAAAGGCTTTGGCGATCGGGTGGCGCTGATCGGTAATGGACGGCGGCGCACCTATAAGGAATTGACCGACTGGTCGAACCGGCTGGCGCATGCGCTGGTCGAGAACTACGGCGTCAAGCCGGGAAACCGGGTGCTGATCCGTTCCGGCAACAACCCGGCGCTGGTCGCGGCCTGGCTTGCCGCCACCAAGGCCGGCGCGGTGGTGGTCAATACCATGCCGCTGCTGCGCGCCGGCGAACTGGGCAAGATCATCGACAAGGCCGAGGTCTCGCTCGCGCTCACCGACAGCCGCATCGCCGATGAGCTGGTCGCCGCCGCCAAATCCAGCCGCTTCCTCAAGAAGGTCGTAGGCTTCGACGGCACTTCAAATCACGACGCCGAACTCGACCGCATCGCGCTCGACAAACCGGTGCGGTTCGACGCGGTGCAGACCGGCCGCGACGACGTGGCCTTGCTCGGTTTCACCTCGGGCACGACCGGCGAGCCGAAGGCCACGATGCACTTCCATCGCGATCTTCTGATTATCGCCGATGGCTACGCCCGGGAAGTGCTGAACGTGACGCCCGACGACGTATTCGTCGGCTCGCCGCCGCTGGCCTTCACCTTCGGCCTCGGCGGGTTGGCTATTTTTCCGCTGCGCTTCGGCGCCACCGCGACGCTGCTGGAGAACGCGTCGCCGGCCAACATGATCGAGATCATCGAAACCTATAAAGCCACCATCTGCTTCACCGCGCCGACCGCCTATCGCGTCATGATGGCGGCGATGGATAAAGGCGCCGATCTTTCTTCGCTGCGCATCGCGGTGTCCGCCGGCGAAACCTTGCCGCCGCCGGTGTTCGACGAGTGGACGCGCAAGACCAATAAGCCGATCCTCGATGGCATCGGCACCACCGAAATGCTGCATATCTTCATTAGCAACCGAATTGGCGATGCCTTTGCCGGTGCGACCGGAAAACCCGTGAGCGGTTACGAGGCGCGGGTCGTCGATGAGGACATGAAGGAGGTCGCGCCCGGCACGATCGGGCGGCTCGCCGTGCGCGGCCCGACCGGCTGCCGCTATCTTGCCGACGCGCGGCAGACATCCTACGTGCGCGACGGCTGGAACCTGACCGGCGATGCATACACGTGCGATACGCAAGGCCGGTTTCATTTTGCCGCCCGCACCGACGATATGATCGTATCGGCCGGCTATAATATCGCCGGCCCGGAGGTCGAGGCGGCGCTGCTGCAACACGCCGATGTGGCCGAATGCGCGGTGGTCGGCGCATCCGATGCCGAGCGCGGGCAGATTGTCGCGGCCTTTGTCGTGCTCAAACCCGGCGTCAACGGCGATGCGCTCTGCGTCAAGCGGCTACAGGATCACGTGAAGGCGGTAATCGCCCCGTATAAATATCCGCGCGCGGTCAGCTTTGTCGAAGCGTTGCCGAAGACCCAGACCGGCAAAATCCAGCGCTTCAAACTGCGACAGCCGGCATGAAATAACGCAGCAATGAGCACGAGTAGCGGTAAAGCATATGCGGCAAGCATAGGGGGAACACAAATGGGTCGAACAATTTCGTTTCTGGCCATGATCCTTTTGCTGGTGGCGTCGAGCGCGCAGGCGCAGCAATATCCCGAGCATCCGGTGCGGGTCATCGTCGGTTACGCCGCCGGCAGCGGGCCGGATATCCAGGCGCGCACGGTCGCGGCCCAGCTTAGCGCCAGCCTCGGTCAGCAGTTTTTCGTCGAGAACCGGCTCGGCGCCAACGGGACTATTGCCGCGCGCTCGGTCGCGCAGTCGAAGCCGGATGGCTATACACTGCTGTTTTCCAGTTCCTCGATTGCGCCGACGCCCTACATCTACAAGAACCTCGGCTACGATCTATTTTCCGATCTCGAGCCGATCGCGAGCGTCGGCATCCTCGACGGCTTGTTGATGCTGGTCGATGTAAAATCTCCGATCAAGAGCCTGCAGGAATTCATCGCCTACGCCAAGAAGGAGCGCGTGGTGTACGGCACGCCGGGCGTCGGCAACATTCTTCATCTGGCGACCGAGAAATTCAGCAAGGCAGCCGGCATTTCCATGCAGCATGTGCCATACAAAGGCGCCTCGGAAGTCATGACCGCGCTGCTCGGCGGCAGCGTACAGGTGATGATCGTGTCGCCGCCGTCGACCATGGGTCTGCTCAAGGACGGGCGCATACGCGCGCTTGCCTTCACCGGCACCAAGCCGTTCCCGCCGTACCCTGACGTGCCGCTGATGAAGGACGTGCTGCCCGGCTTCGCGCCGATGGGCTCGTGGGGCATGTTCTTCGCGCCCGGCAAAACGCCGAAGGAGATCGTCGATAAGCTCAACTGCGCCATCCAACAGGCTTTGCAGGTTCCATCGGTGGCCAGCGTCATGGCGCGCGACGGTTATGTCCCCGATCACCGCAATGCGGCCGCGACCGCCGCGTTCTTCCGCAAGGAAGTCGAGCAGATGGCCGAGGCGGTGAAAGCGGCCGGAATCCAGCCGAACTAGGGCGCGGATTCTTAAACGCTTCGATTTTCAGAATTCTCGACTTTTTCCGAGGAGGATCGGTTGGATCTCGGGCTCAAAGACAGAGTTGCGGTCGTGACCGGCGGCAGTCGCGGTATCGGCAAAGCTTGCGCCAAGGAACTGCTCGCCGAAGACGCCATTGCCGTCCTGGTCAGCAAGAGCCCAGACAGCAATACAGCCGCGGTGCGGGAGCTTGCAAAGACTTACCCCGGCCGCGTCATCGGCATTCCCACCGATGTCAATGACGATGCCGCGATCGGCGCGATGACCGAACAGGTTATAGCCAAGTTCGGCCGCATCGACATCTTGATCAACGCGGCGGCGACGGTGATTCCGCAGGATTTCTTCAAAATGGACGATGCGCATCTGACCGGCCTGCTGGAGCAGAAATTCAATGCGGCGGCTCGTTGCATTCGTCATGTGGTGCCGCATATGCGAAAAGCTAAATGGGGCCGTATCATCAACGTATCCGGCCTTGCCGGCCGGCAGCCGCATTTCACCGTTGTCCCGGCCGCGCTCAACAATTCGGCCATGCTCAACTTGACCAAGGCGCTGGCCACCGAGTTGGCCAAGGACAACATCCTGATCAACGCGGTCGTGCCGTACATCATCGATACCGAGCGTCAGACCGAGACGATGCAGGAGTGGGCGCAGATGACCGGCCAGCCCGAGGCGGAAGTCCGCCAGCAACGCATTTCGAAGGTGGCGGTCCGCCGCATGGGCCGCCCGGACGAGGTTAGCGGTGTCGTCGCCTTCATGGCCTCCGAGCGATCGAGCTACGTCGTCGGCACCGCCTGGTATGTCGATGGCGGCGGCTCGATGACGCTGTGAGCGCCATCAAACGCTGTTATATAAGGCCTTGGAAACAGGTTAGCTTCCTCGCATCACAGCCAATGGAAACGCCATGAACATCCCACGTCGCCAATTTCTCCGGCTGGCCGCCGGCGCTGCCGCGCTTCCCGCGGCGACGCGCATCGCATTTGCCGAAACGTATCCGACGCGGCCGGTGCATCTCATCGCCGGCTTCGCGGCCGGTTCGGCATCCGACATTAATGCGCGGCTGCTCGGCCAGTGGCTGTCGGAACGGCTTGGCCAGCCTTTCATCATCGACAATCGGGTGGGCGGCGCCGGCAATATCGCTTCGGAGTTCGTCGTGCGGGCGCCGGCGGACGGCTACACGCTGCTCTATGCGTCGACGGCGATCGCCATCAACGAGACGCTCTATGCCGGCAAGCTGAGTTTCAACGTTCAGAAAGATCTTGCGCCGGTGGCGAGCGTGGTGCGCACGCCGGTCGTGATGGAGGTCAATCGCGACCTTCCGGTCAAGACCGTTGCCGAATTCATCGCCTACGCCAAGGCCAATCCGGGCAAGGTCAACATGGCCTCGGCCGGCAGCGGCAGCGCGCCGCACATGGCCGGCGAACTCTTCAAGATGATGACCGG
>JACQDO010000427.1 GCA_016201085.1 Hyphomicrobiales bacterium
CAACAGCATGACCTGCGAGGCCGGCGTGGTGCTGGCGAATGCGCAGGACGCGGCGGCCGCGGTCGACCGGCTGTTTCCGCTTTCGCTCGGCGCCGAAGGCAGCTGCACCATCGGCGGCAATCTCTCGACCAATGCCGGCGGCACCGGCGCGCTCGCCTATGGCATCGCGCGCGAACTGGTGATGGGGCTGGAGGTGGTGCTGGCCGACGGCCGCGTCATGCACCTGCTGTCAAAGCTGAAGAAGGACAACACCGGCTACGACCTGCGGCACATCTTCATCGGCGCCGAAGGCACGCTCGGCATCATCACCGCCGCTGTGCTCAAGCTGTTCCCGCGCCCGCGCGCAGTGGAGACCGCCTTCATCGGCGTGCCCTCGCCCGCCGCCGCGGTGAAGCTGTTGAACCTGGCGCGCGCGCGCGTCGGCGGCACGGTGACCAGCTTCGAGCTGATCGTGCGCGAGGTGATCGAATTCGCGGTGAGGCACGGCCAAGGCGTGCGCGATCCGCTCACGGCGAAGCATCCCTGGTACGTGTTGATGGAAATCTCCTCGCAGCACGGCGAGGGCCTGCGCGCGAGTGTGGAGGAACTGCTGGCCGATGCGGCGCGGCAGGGCCTGGTCGAGGATGCCACCATCGCGGCCAGCCTCGACCACGCCAAAGCGTTCTGGCACCTGCGCCACGTGCTGCCGGAGGTGCAGAAGCCGGAAGGCGGATCGATCAAGCATGATATTTCGGTGCCGGTGGCGGCGGTGCCGGATTTTCTCGCCGAAGCAAGCGCGGCGGTCGTCAAACTGATCCCGGGCGCGCGGCCGGTGCCGTTCGGCCATGTCGGCGACGGCAATATCCATTTCAACATCAGCCAGCCGGTCGGCGCCGACCAGGCGGCGTTCCTCGAACGCTGGAGCGAGGTCAACGCGGTGGTCGACAAGATCGTACTGAAATATCACGGCTCGATCTCGGCCGAGCACGGCATCGGCGTGCTCAAGCGCAACTCGTTGCCCAAGGTGAAGGACCCGGTGGCACTGGAGCTGATGCGCGGGTTGAAAAGGATGCTGGATCCGAATGGGATACTCAATCCGGGGAAGGTGCTGTAAGGCGCCCGGACGAATTTCTCCTAAGTGCCTCAAATCACTATATTAAATTAGGACTATATGCTTGACGGCCGGCATGCACATGATAGGAGTATTGGCCTGTCAAAAGAATCTTATTCATGCTTCTGCCGTACACCCCATCCTCCAACGGTCGTTCCTTAACCATCGCCCTCCCCGCCGCCATTCGCCGGGAGTTGGAAGTGGTGGAAGAAATCCTTGCCGCGCGGCGACTGGAAAAGACGGCGCTCGAAATCAAATACGAACTCGCGGCTTTGCGATTCGAAGCGGCGATGATTCTCCACGAGTATGTTTGTCGGAAGGCTGGGTTCAGACGCGATCAGCCAAGATGGCCGGTCGGTAGCGGACGCGCTGGAGGCCGCTGGTCAGGCGGAGCAGGCGGGGAAACTCCGAGCACTGGATCGTCCACGAACCCGAAATCGAAAGGTCACCACTTCGTGCCCGGACAGCTTTACAATAAGGAGCCCTTAAGACCGGAAACTCGGAAGGTATTTGAGGACGGCACGACGGGTCCCCTCCGTGGCCAGACTCACGGTAATAGTGAGGCACACTATAAATATAATCAGGCCGTAATAGAGGCGTTTGATCGCTTCAAAGCTGAAAATGGAATAGCTCGCTCCGAGGACATGACACCGGAGCAGGCGAAGAAATTTCTCGATGAAGTCAGGGCATCTAGGGACCCCTGGATTCGTGGCTTCAACATGAGAATTTTCATGCAGGAATTTCAATTCTACCTGCGCCGCATTCCGCGCAGAATCGAATAGGGAGCGATGAATGGCCAATCAGAATGACGACGTCGAGCAAGCGCGAGTATGGGATATTTTGTACGCCCGGCTGCAAGAGATTTTGCGCCCGTTCGGAAAGGATGACTTTCTCGGGCGGGGTGACTATTGGATCGTCGATGATAATTGGGGGCCCCGTCGACATACGATCTATATCAATAATCTCGAAATGCTGGCTCCCAGCATCGTGAAGCTGATACAAGCCAGCTTGGCGGACTATCCGGACTGGGAAATTGTGGCTGACGTATCATCCAAACAATACGCCCAATTATGGCCTGCAATGGGCTTGATCATACGTTCGCACGAAATAATCGACGGGCTGCAACGTCAATATTTCCCGAAAGAGTTTCAGGGAATTGAATACGATGGCAGTAAGCACGAAGCCGTGTGAGGGGCGCCCAGAAGACCGATCAAGTGCAGCACTGCGATACGTTGTTAGAACAGTGACGCTTGCCCGTCGTCTTTCTTCGCGCGTTTGACGGGTGCGCGTTTTTTCGCTGGCTTCGGCGCGGCCTCCGGCTCCGCGCCCGCAACAAGCGGCTCGATCAGCTTCGGACTGTCGTTGGCCACGCGGTTGACATGGGTCGACACCGGATAGGCTTCGAAGAAATTATCCGGCGCCGGCGCGATCAGCGCGGCGGCCGTGGTGGCATCTACCGCGGCGCAGTTGAGCCACAGATCGAATGCTTCCGGCGGCACCACCACCGGCATGCGCTCGTGGATCGGAGCCAAGGTCTTGTTGGCGCAGGTGGTGACGATCGCCGCGGTGTCGAGCTCCTCGCCGTTCGGCCCCGTCCAGGTCTCCCACAGCCCGGCGAAGGCGAACGGGCCGCCCGATTTCGCGCGCACAAAAAACGGTTGCTTGCGTCCGCCTACCGCCTGCCATTCGTAGAAGCCGTCGGCCGGGATCAGGCAGCGGCGGCGCTTCATGGCGGCGCGGAAGGCCGGCTTTTCGGCGGCGGATTCGCCGCGCGCGTTGATCAGCAGCGCGAAGGCTTTCGGGTCCTTGACCCAAGACGGCAGCAGCCCCCAGCGCACCAGCGCGAACTGCCGTTGGCCCTCCACAAGGCGGACGATGGCGATCGGCTGCGTCGGCGCGATATTGAAGCGCGGCGGAAAATTGGGCTGCTCCAGGTAACGGAACAGCGCCCGGATCGCTTCCGGCGCCGAGGTGAGCGTGTAACGGCCGCACATATTTAATGCCCTATAAGCGCGCTTAATCGCGCCTTAACACGTCATAAATAGCATCGGTCGCCGGTGGATTCCCGGCGGCGGGGCCTTGATGAAATATCAGGACTGCATCGAAGCCTTGCAAGCAAGCGAGGAGGCGGAAGCCGCCCACGAGGCGCGGCTCATCGCCGCCAACATCAATCCGGCCACGGGGCTCGCCTCCGACTACCTCAACCATTTCAACGAAGCCATCATGCTGCTCGAACTGATGTCGAGCTGCCCGGATTGCCGCGACGATTTCCTTGCCTGGCAGCCGATGAGCTATCGCCAGCACTTCGAAGCCTCCCACTTCAAGGGACGCGAGCTGGCGATCGCCGCCTACGATGCCGCCGATTCGAATTTGCGCGGATGTCTCGATACGCTGGCCGGCACCATGACCGCCGTGCTAGAGGCGACCCGCGCGGCGATGAGCGCCGATCTGCCGCCGGAGCGGATCACCGCGCTCGCCGAGCACGCCGCCACCTGGCTGCGGCCGCTGGTGGCGCGCACCGGTGCGGTGATCAACGGCAAAGCCGGCATAGCCCTGCCGGAGGCGCCGCAGGCGGTGGTCGACGGGTTGATGAAGCGGTAGACCGCGCATGATCCCGAAAAGTGGGAACCGGTTTCCCGCCTTCGCAAAGACTGCTACGGCGGGCTAGTCGGACAAGATCATGCGCAAAAATAATCAATGAACGACCTGCGCAA
>JACQDO010000428.1 GCA_016201085.1 Hyphomicrobiales bacterium
AGCTCACGCTGATCGCGCCCGACGGCAAGGTCGCCGCCGCCACGCGCCAGCGGCACGGCGGCCCGCCTTATTTCTGGTATGCCGAGGTCGCTTCGCCCGCCGCGGGCAACTGGCAGGCCAAGCTGACGCGCGCCGAATGCGGCACGCTCACGCGCACTATTGCCGTGCGTGCCGAACGGCCGCCGCGGCCCGGTGCCGTGGCAGGCAGCGTCTGGCCGGTGCACGCCTCATGGAACCGCGCCACGGAAAACCTGTTCTCCGCCTGGATCGAAAAGCTGTTCGACGATCCCATCGACGCCACGCCGTCCTGGCCGGCGCTGCACGAGGTGCTGCGCGACCGCTCGCGCAACATCCTGTTCAACCATCTCGGCCTCGGCGAAGACGAGATGAAGATCGTCATGCGGCCCGACTGCGCCGACTTCCCGTATTTCCTGCGCGCCTATTTCGCCTTCAAGCTGGGGCTGCCGTTCGGCTATTCGAAATGCACGCGCGGCGGCGGCGGCCAGCCGCCGAAATGCACAAGCTGGTCGAGCATGCTCACCTCCGCCGCGCCCGAGCCGGAGAACGCAACCGGCGCGGCTGCAACGAAACGGCCGGGGCTCGCGCACGCCTTCGGCCGCTTTGTGCAGACGGTCGCCGACGCCGTCCATTCCGGCACCGGCCGCACGCTGGCTGGCGACGACAACACCGATTATTACCCGGTGCCGCTGACGCGCGAGACGCTGCGCCCGGGCACCATCTATGCCGATCCCTACGGCCACATTTTGATGATCGTGCAGCGCGTGCCGCAGACGCAAGGCGCCGCCGGCATCATTCTGGCCGTCGACGGGCAGCCCGACGGCACCATCGCGCGCAAGCGTTTCTGGCGCGGCAATTTCCTGTTCGCGCAGGAGCGCGCGCTCGGCAACGCCGGCTTCAAGCGCTTCCGGCCGATCGTGCGCGATAACAGCGGCGGCCTGCGCCGGTTGACCAACGCCGAGATCGGGAAAAATCCGAACTACGGCGATTTCTCGCTCGAGCAAGCGCGGCTCGGCGTCGAAGACTTCTACGACCGCATGGAAGACGTGATGTCGCCCGCCCCGCTCGATCCCATGCGCGCGCTGGAGGACGCCATCGCCTCGCTCGACGAACAGGTCAAGGTGCGCGTCACCTCGGTCGAGAACGGCCGCAAGTTCCAGAACAGCGGCAAAGGCGAAGCGAGCATGCCGGACGGCCCGGCGATCTTCGAGACCATCGGCGCGTGGGAGGATTTCTCCACGCCGTCGCGCGACCTGCGCCTGCTGATCGCCATCGACGTGGTGCGCGGCTATCCCGAGCGCGTGGCGCGGCGTCCCGCGCGCTACGCCATGCCGAAGGACAGAAGCGCCGAGGAGGTGAAGGCCAAATTGCAGCGCGTGCTCGAAGCCGAGCTGCCGGCGCGCAAGTTCTCCTATGCGCGCAGCGACGGCTCGGCCTGGACGCTGACGCTCAAGGACGTGTTCGAGCGCGCCGGCGATCTCGAGATGGCCTACAACCCGAACGACTGCGTCGAGCTGCGCTGGGGCGCGGCGGCGGGAAGCGCCGAGGCCGCGACCTGCAAGCGGCATGCGTCGTCGGCGCAGCGCGCCAAGATGACGAAGTATCGCGCCTGGTTCCACGAGCGCAGGCGCCCGCCAAGGGCTTAAAGCGGCCGCCCAACCCCGCCGCGGCACCACGGCGCGTGCCACAGGACGCGGGCGGGCGAGCCGATTCATCAACAGGATCCGGCTCATTATGAACTCGGTCGCGTTTGATCCAGGTCATTGACTGCTCGCGACGGCGGGAATCGCGTCGATTAATTTATTCGATAACGATCCGGTTTTTTCGATACGCGCAGGAAAGTTGGCGCTAACATCCCTACCTCGATGCGCTTTTCATGCACAGGGCAATCTCAAGCCAAGGAAATGAACATCATGAGCGAAGATAAAGATCGTGCGATCAGCTCAACACGCCGCCGCGTTCTGAGGCTTTTCGGACTCGGTGCCGCCGGCACGGCTCTCGGTGTTGTTGCCGCAAGTGAAAACCTGTTCGCCAAGCAGTTCGCAGGCGACGTAGCTCCGACCAAGCTGCCGGACATGATCTATGATCCGGAACTGCAATTAATGGTGGATCCCACCACCAAGCAGCCGATCTACTTGGACTCGCAGAAGCTCGCGACCCTCAGTGCGACGATCACGAGTAGCTGCCCCACCTGTCCGAAGTGCGATGACGCCTGCGGATAGCCGATCGTTGGATGGCCGTTTGGCGACGGCGTAGTCTTTACCTTGGGCTTTGGTGGAATTCACTGCTGGGCCAGCCAGGCCCGGCAGTGAATTCATTGTGTGCCCTGTGACCAAAACCTGTCTCATCATCACCGACTGCTTCGAACCCACCTCCGATTGCCTGCTGGCGGAGCTGCGACGGCGCGAGATCCCGTGTCTGCGCTGGAATCTCGATCGGTTTCCGATCGACTCAAGCCTCACCTACCGATTTGGCGATGGTCGGTTCAGCGCCAGTATTTCGAGCGACGGGCGAAATGTCGGCCTGGATTCCATCGGCAGCGTCTGGTGTCGCGGCTTCCGTCCTTCGGGATTTCCGGACGGTCTCAACGAAGAGGATTTGAAATTCGTCGAACACGAGGCGCAACGGGTGTTCGATGCCCTGCTCACATTGCTGAAAGTGCCGTGGATCAATCATCCGCAGTGTCACGCCCGCGCGAACTCCAAGCCCGCGCAGCTGCGCGTGGCGCAGGACATCGGCTTCGATATCCCTCCGACGGTGATCACCAACGATCCGCAGGAAGTACGTGACTTCGTCGCCAAAGCTGCGACGGCAACGGTTTACAAGGCCCACTCGCAAACTCTTAATCTCGAACCTGGCAAGGAGCTCTACACCGGGCTGCTGACGGACAAGGAGCTCGGCAAACTCGATCTGATCCGCGTCAGCCCGGGCATATTTCAGGCGTTCGTTCCGAAAGCCTATGAGGTGCGCGCCACCGTCGTCGGCAACCGGATTTTTGCCGGCAAGATCGAATCGCAATCGAGCGAGGAAACGCGGGTCGATTGGCGGCGCCGGCCCTACGATATCGAGAAGGAGCCGATCGAACTGCCCGCCGAGATCGAAGCCAAGATTTTCAGCTTCATGCGATCGTTCGGACTGATCTACGGCGCCTTCGATTTCATCGTGACGCCTGACGGGCGCCACGTATTTCTCGAAGTTAATCCGGCGGGGCAATATCTCTGGGTCGAGGCGCAAACCAAGCTCCCGATTACGGCAGCCCTTGTCGACGTTCTCAGCGAGGCCTGCCAGACGTGACCCCGAGGCCGGTCGAATCGGAGACGCCAGCCCATTCGCATTGACGGCGGCGCTGTTCGCGCTTGCCATTCCCTGCCTTGCCCTTTAGCACTCCGCGCAGTTCCGCAATGGCGAGGCGTAAAAAATGGCAACCCACAATCTCCTTCTGCTCCCCGGCGACGGCATCGGCCCCGAAGTGATGGCGCAGGTGAAGCGCGTCATCGACTTCTTCAACAAGAAGGGCCCGGACAAGTTCGTCACCGAAGAGGCGCTGGCCGGCGGCTGCTGCTACGACGCCCACGGGGTCGCCATCACCGACGCCACCATGGCGAAGGCCAAGGCCGCCGACGCGGTGATCTTCGGCTCGGTGGGTGGGCCGAAATGGGACAAGGTGCCCTTTGACGTGCGGCCCGAGGCCGGGTTGTTGCGCCTGCGCAAGGACCTTGCGCTCTACGCCAACTTGCGTCCGGCGGTGACCTATCCCGCGCTCGCCGATGCCTCTTCGCTTAAGCGCGAGCTGGTCGAGGGTCTCGATATCATGATCCTGCGCGAGCTGACCGGCGGCGTGTATTTCGGCGAGCCGAAGACCATCACCGATCTCGGCAACGGCCAGAAGCGCGCCATCGACACGCAAGTCTACGACACCTACGAGATCGAGCGCATCGGGCGGGTGGCCTTCGAG
>JACQDO010000426.1 GCA_016201085.1 Hyphomicrobiales bacterium
GCGGCATGAACTGTTTTCCGAACCTTTCATTCTTCTCGTTCCACGGTCTGTTCCGGTCCACCACGTAACATTTTCTTCGCTGTTGGATTCTATGCCATTGATTCGGCACAGCAGCCGGTCACCCATTGGACTTAGGATCGAACAGCATTTGCGCCGCCTCCGCATTGTTGCTCCAATGTATGTCGAATTCGACTCGATCGAATCGATCATTAGCGCGGTTTCGCTGGGTAAGGGCTGGGCAATCTCCGCGCCCACACTGTTGCTTCAGGGGTTGCGCGAACAGCATGCTGTCAGCGTCAGGACACTCCCAGCACCTGGCCTCAGCCGGAGCTTCGCGCTGCTCGCCCGCAGCGGCGAACTCGGCAATGCCCCCAGCGCGATTGCGCAGCTCGCGCGCCAGATCCTGAAGCAGGCCGTGCTGCCACGAATTTGCACTCTGGCACCTTTCCTCAAAGATCAGTTTGAGATTCCCAGCCTCGGTGGAGACGGATTGGGCGAGCACTGATTCACCAAAGGCTCAGCGCATCGTCGGCATGATGAATTCGGCGCCGGCGCGAATCCCCGTGGGCCAGCGCGCCGTGATGGTCTTCAGCTTGGTGTAGAAGCGCACGCCCTCGGGCCCATGCATGTGATGATCGCCGAAGAGCGAGCGTTTCCAGCCGCCGAAACTGTTGAAGGCCATGGGCACCGGGATCGGCACATTGACGCCGACCATGCCGATCTTGATCCTGGAGGCGAATTCGCGAGCTGCATCGCCGTCGCGGGTGAATATCGCCGCGCCATTGCCGTACTCGTGATCGTTCACCAGCTTGACGGCGGAATTGTAATCGGCCGCGCGCACGACGGAGAGCACGGGGCCGAAGATCTCCTCCTTGTAGATGCGCATGGAGGGCTTGACCTCGTCGAACAGGCAACCGCCGAGAAAGAAGCCGTCCTCGTAACCCTGGAGCTTGAGATTGCGGCCGTCGACCAGCAGCTTGGCGCCTTCCTTGACGCCGAGAGCGACGTAGTCCTTCACCTTGTCGAGATGCGCCCGCGTCACCATCGGGCCGTAATCGGCCTGCGGATCGGTGGACGGGCCGATCTTCAAATTCTCCACGCGCGGGATCAGCTTCTCGACCAGAATGTCGGCGGTCTTGTTGCCGACCGGCACCGCCACCGAGATCGCCATGCAGCGCTCGCCGGCCGAGCCATAGCCGGCGCCGATCAGCGCATCGACCGCCTGATCCATGTCGGCATCCGGCATCACGATCATGTGGTTCTTGGCGCCGCCGAAGCACTGCACGCGCTTTCCGTTGGCGCAGCCGGTCGTATAGATGTACTCGGCGATCGCGGTGGAGCCGACGAAGCCGATCGCCTTCACGCGCGCATCGGAGAGCAGCGTATCGACCGCTTCCTTGTCGCCGTTGACCACGTTGAGAATACCGGCCGGCAGACCGGCCTCCATGAACAGTTCGGCGATACGCATCGGCACCGACGGATCGCGCTCCGACGGCTTGAGCACGAAGGCATTGCCGCAGGCGATCGCCGGCGCGCACTTCCACAACGGGATCATCGCCGGAAAATTGAACGGCGTGATGCCGGCGACGACGCCGAGCGGCTGGCGCACCGAATAGAGGTCGATGCCGGGACCGGCGCCTTCGGTGTAATCGCCCTTCAGCAGATGCGGAATGCCGCAGGCGAACTCCACCACCTCGATGCCGCGCTGGATGTCGCCTTTGGCGTCCGGAAAGGTCTTGCCATGCTCCGACGACAGCAGCTTGGCGAGGCTGTCGTGTTCCTTCTGGATCAGCTCGAGGAATTTGAACATGACGCGCGCGCGCCGCTGCGGATTGGTCGCGCCCCAGGCCGGCTGCGCGCTTTCCGCATTGGCGATGGCGTGCTCGACCTCGGAATGCTTGGCGAGCGCGACCTTGGCCTGCACCTCGCCGGTATTGGGATCGAAGATGTCGCCTAACCGCCCGGAGGACCCCTTGACGGCCTTGCCGCCGATGAAATGGCCGATCTCGCGCATGAATAATTCCTCCGGTTTTTATGGGGTCCGGGGCCGGACCGCGGGGCTTGTCGCCCATTTGTCGCGATTTTTGCAGCTTTTTGCCGGCCGGTCACGACCCGCCGGCGCATAGCTGGGCGGTTTTTCTTTCACGATCGGTTAGCCTTTACCGCTCCTTAACAGCGCCCGTCTAGGGTCGCAGGAAGCGGCGCCGGCATGGGTGGTTGCGGCAGTTGTGCGCGTTAGTGGGGTTTAAGTCATGGATATTGCGACAGGCCTAGGCCTGCTGGCGGGCGCGGGCGTCCTCGTCTCCCTGATCATGATGGGCGGCGACCTGCGGATGTTCCTGGATACCCATGCCTTCATTGTCATTTTCGGCGGTTCCTTTGCGGCGACGCTGATCCGCTTCCCGCTCGCCTCGATCTTTCATGGGCTGCCGCTGGGCGCCAGATACGCCTTCACGCTGCGCCGCATGAGCCAACGCGACCTGGTCGACGAACTGGCCGGCTTGGCCGAAATCGCCCGCAAGTCGGGACCGATCGGTCTGGAGAAGGTCGAGATCGAGGATCCCTTCCTCGCCAAGGGCATTCGTTTCGTCGCCGACGGCTATGACGGCAACTTCATTCGCGACAATCTCGAGCGCGACCGCGACAACTTCCTCACTCATCTCGACGAGGGCCAGAAGATCTATCGCGCGGTCGGCGATTGCGCGCCGGCCTTCGGCATGATCGGCACGCTGATCGGCATGGTGCAGATGTTCGCCAACATGACCGATCCCTCCAAGCTCGGTCCCTACATGGCGGTGGCCTTGCTCGCGACCTTCTACGGCGCCGCGGTGGCCAATCTGATGTGCCTGCCGATTGCCGACAAGCTGCACCTCAAGCTGGTCGACGAGGAAATCAACCGCACGCTGATCATCGACGGCATCCTGATGATCCGCGAGGCCAAGAGTCCCACCTTGGTGCGCGAAATGCTGCTTGCCTATCTGCCCGAGAAGCATCGTCACAGCGAAGCCGACGAAGCAGAAGCGCCGGAGGCGGTGCCCGCCTGACCGGCGGCGCATCGAGACAACAACCTATGGCACGACGCAAGGACGCAGGCCACACCGGCGGTCACGGCTGGTTTGTCACCTTTGCCGACCTGATGGGTCTCCTGGTCAGCTTCTTCGTGATGCTGGTGGCGTTTTCAACCCAGGACCAAGCCAAGCTGCAAGTGGTCGCCGGCTCCATGCGCGACGCCTTTGGCGTGCAGGACAAATCGCGCTACTCCGGCATCATCGAGGTGCTGGGCTTGCCGACACGGCCGAAGCTCAAGAACGCCGCCCATATCGATCCGAAGGAAGCCACCGATACGCCGGCGCCGAACGAGAACGAGCAGCAACGTAACTACGGTGCGCGCTTCAAACAGGATCGTAAATTCGCGACCGCCGCCGCGTCGCTGCGCCAAGCCTTGCAGGAGATGCCCGAAATCACCGAGGCCTCCAAGCACATCATGATCGAGGAGACCAAGCAGGGCCTTAACATCGAGATCGTCGACCAGGACGGCCGCTCGATGTTCGCCGACGGCGCCAAGGAACCTTATGAGCGCACCCGCAAGATCATTCAGAAGATCGCGCCGGCGCTCAAGGCGATGCCGTACCGGCTATCGATTGTCGGGCATACCGCTTCGAGCAAGGTGGCGGCAAAGCCCGGATACGGACC
>JACQDO010000020.1 GCA_016201085.1 Hyphomicrobiales bacterium
AGCCACATCGAGGCGATCATGCCCCAGAACAGCTCGGGCTGCTTGGTCATCACCTGCGGGCCCGGCACGATGCCGTGGATGGTCATGGCGCCGACCATCAGCGCCATCACCGCATTAGGCGGAATGCCGAGCGTAAGCAGCGGGATGAACGAGGTTTGCGCCGCCGCGTTGTTGGCGCTTTCCGGCGCCGCCACGCCCTGGATGGCGCCGCGGCCGAAGCGTTCCGGGTTTTTCGAGATGCGTTTCTCGAAGGTATAGGCCGCGAACGAGGCCACCACCGCGCCGCCGCCCGGCAGGATGCCGAGCAGCGAGCCGAGGATGGTGCCGCGCGCGATGGCGCCGGAGGAATCGATCAGGTCCTGGCGCGTCGGCATCAGGCCCTTGATCTTGCTCTGCACGATGTCGCGGCTCTCCTGCGACATTTCCAGGTTGCGGATGATCTCGGCGAAGCCGAATACCCCCATCGCCACGTTGGTGAAGCCGATGCCGTCCGACAGTTCCGCGATGTCGAAGGTCATGCGGCCGGCGCCGGTCTCTAGATCCGAGCCGACCATCGACAGCAGCAGGCCGGTGAGGATCATGGCGATCGCCTTGAGCACCGAGCCTTTCGCCAGCACCACCGCGAAGATCAGGCCGAGCACCATCAGCGAGAAATATTCCGCCGGGCCGAACAGCAGCGCGAGCGAGGTGAGCGGCGCGCCCAGCGCCGCCACCAGCACGGTCGAAACGCAGCCGGCGAAGAACGAGCCGATGGCGGCGATCGACAATGCGGCCCCGGCGCGGCCCTGCCGCGCCATCTGGTGGCCGTCGAGACAGGTGACCACCGAGGTCGCCTCGCCGGGAATGTTGACCAGCACCGAGGTGGTGGAGCCGCCATATTGGGCGCCGTAATAGATGCCGGCCAGCATGATCAACGCGCCGACAGGAGGAAGTCCAAATGTGATCGGCAGCAGCATGGCCACCGTCGCCACCGTGCCGATGCCGGGGAGCACGCCGACCAGCGTACCGACCAACGCGCCGAGCAGGCAGAAACCGATATTGTAGGGATGCGCGGCAACCGAAAAGCCGAGCGCGAGATTGGCGAGAAGATCGGTCATGGGGTGCGCGCTCCGATCAAATCGGCCAGAGTTGGAAGGGAAGCTGCAGCAAATAGACGAACAGACCGACGCAGAACGCCGTCATCGCCGCGGCGGCAAGCAGGCTTTCCAGCCATTTAAACTCGCTCGATCCCATGATCGAAACGATAAAGGCGGCAAAGGTGGAAAGCACGAGTCCCAGCGGCGGGATGGTGAAGGGAACGCCGATCATGCGCAGGTCGATGCCGCGGATCATGCCGGCGAACAGCAGGATCGCCACCAGCACATAAGCCGGTCCCTTGATGGCGAAGTGTCCGATCGGCGGCCCTTCAAATAACAGGCCGCTCAGCGACACCAGACCGCCAACGATCGCAAGCAGGGTCGCGAACATGCGCGGGGCGGTACCCGGTCCAAAGGCGAAGCCATGCTGGCCGGGCAAGTCGCCCGAGGCCAAGATCGCAAGAATCGCCAAGGCGATCAGCGCCAGTCCGCCATAAAAGTCTTGCGGCCCCCGCACCTTGAATTGAAATCCGCTCCCCTTCGGGGAGGACTTGGTCCCCTCCGTCATTACCCCTCCTGCGACTTTCTTTTTATTTACGACCTCAAGCGTCTGATCCCTAGCACATCATCCTAGCCGGCCGGAAGCGCGGATGTTGGGCAGGCTTGCTGACCCACTATGCGGGACCAAACCCAGTGCTTTACAACCAGCCGGTCAGCCCCAGAACGCCCCCGACGGCAAACAGCCAGAGCGGATTTAGGCGACTGGCGAAGCCGACTAGCGCGGTAAGCGCCGTTATAACTGCGGCATAAATATTGTGATCGGCGCTGCGCGCCAGCACAAAGGCGCTGGCGCCGATCAACCCCAGCGAGACCGGCACCAATCCCGCCTGGATTGCAATGCGCCAAGGCGCGTCCTTGAAGCGGTCCCAGACGCGCGCCACAAAAAAAGCCAGCACGCAGGTCGGCCCGCACATCGCCACGGTCGCCACGCCGGCGCCGGCAAAGCCGGCGACGTGATAGCCGATCAAGGTGACGATGATGACGTTGGGACCCGGCGATGCTTGCGCAATAGCGAACATGTCGGCGAACTGCCGGTCGCTCATCCAATGCATCACCTCGACGGCGATGCGGTGCATTTCCGGGATGGCCGCATTGGCGCCGCCGACCGCGAACAGCGAGAGCAGCGCGAAATAGCCGGCGAGCGCGATGAGCGGGCTGTCGTTCATTTCTTGAACCAGGCAAAGGCGACGCTGACCGGCGCCAGAACCGCAAACACGATCGGCAGCGGCCAATGCATGATGGCAACGCCGATGAAGGCGAAGATCGCGATGACCGGGCCGGAATTCCAGCGCTTGAGGAACATCGGCGCCGCCATCTTGCCGACTACGGCGATCAGCAGCCCGACCGCGGCGGCGGTGACGCCACTCAGGATACGGCTGAGCACCTCGATATCGCCGAAGCGCGCATACAGAATCGCCAGCACCATGACGATCGCCAGCGGCGGACCGAACAGACCGGCGAGCGCCGCCGCGGCTCCCGGCGCGCCGCCAAAGCGGCTGCCGAACACCACCGAGAAGTTGATCACGTTCGGGCCGGGCAGGAACTGCGAGAGCGCGAAGGCCTCGTTGAATTCCTCCGCGCTCATCCAGCCCTTGCGCTCGACGATCATCCGCCTGGCCCACGGCAGCGCGCCGCCAAAACCGGAAAGTGAAACCTCGGCGAAGGCGCGGAACACGGCGGCCAGCGAGGGGCGGTCGGCGGACGACGGCGCGGCGGGTGAGGACATGCGCCTTTAGAATTAGCCTGCCCGCGCGCGGGCGCCTAGACGCCTGGGCGCCGCCCTCCCCACGTCATTTCCGGGCGGCCATCTTTGCCATCCTCACAGCCGCGGCAGCGGTGAAGACGCTGAGTGACTTTGTCGGGCTTTAGCGTTTGCATGCTGAACTTGTTAGCGGGGCGGGCCTGACAGCGCCGCATCCCGTTGTTATTGCCGGGCCTGACCTGGCAATCCATGATGACGCTCCGCAATAACGGTCTTATACTTTCCATTGATCCTAATCGGAGAATTTTAGATTAGTTAGCCTCGGGAAAATCGAGCTTTAGGAGAACATCAGATGCGATATCGATTCGCGTTCGCTCTTATATTAACGTGCTGCTGGGTTCGCGCCGGATTTGCAGATGATAGCGTGCCGGACCAAACAGGCCAGTTTCTTTCGTTTTGTCAAAATCACGATCATACGGCGATCTGTGAAAAGAAAATTGTGAAC
>JACQDO010000432.1 GCA_016201085.1 Hyphomicrobiales bacterium
CTTCATGCCGCCCGACAGCATGTGCGGATAGACGTCGCGGAACTTGGTGAGCTTGACCTTTTCGATCGCCGTTTCGGTGCGCGCCACCGCTTCGGCGGACGTGAACTTGCGCGTCACTTTCATCGGGAACAGCACGTTCTGGTAGACGGTCTTCCACGGCATCAATTGCTCGAATTCCTGGAACACCATCATGCGGTTGGGACCGGGGGCGTCGATCTCGCGTCCGCGGATACGGATCGTGCCCTCGACCGGCGGCATGAAACCGCCCACCGCCTTCAGCAGCGTGGATTTGCCGCAGCCGGAAGGCCCCAGAATGATGTAGCGGTCGCCTTGATGCACCGAGAAGTCGACGCGATAGGTCGCCGTCACCAGGTGACGCGGCGTCTTGTACTGCAGCGTCACACCGTTCACTTCGAGCAGAACAGGGGGCATGGCGCGGGCGCTCGCGTCCACGCTCAGCGTCCCGGCAGATCGTGGACGATCGACCGGCTTTGCGGGCGACGGCGGCTCATGCATCCTCCCAGGCGGTGCTTTTCATCTTTTCGTTTGCTGCCTTGCCCATCATCCCCCACGTTACGCTAGCTTGGCAACCTGTCCTCCGCTCAAGGAGCCGCGCAATGCCCGATTTTGCCCAGTCCATTCAAGCAGCGCTGTCCGAGCGTTTCGGCGAGCGGCTGGCAGTCGATCCCGCGCTGCCCGGGCTGGAGGAATTGTCGCGCCTCGCCGCCCGGCGGGTGTGCCGGCGTTATCTGCCGCGAGAGGTCGAAGCAAGCTTGCTGCGGCTGCTGTGCGCCTGCGCTTTGTCTGCGCCGTCGAAAAGCGATCTGCAGCAAGGCGACATTCTCATTATTCGGGACAAGGCGAAGCGCCAGAGCATCGGCGCGCTGCTGCCCGATATGCCCTGGCTGCCCGAAGCGCCGGTGTTCCTGGTCTTCCTCGCCAACGGGCGCCGGCTGCCGCTGATCGCGCAGATGCGCGGCAAGCCGTTTCCCAACGACCATCTCGACCTGTTCTTCAATGCGACGGTCGATGCGGCCATCGTGCTGGCGACGTTCCTGCGCGCGGCCGAAGCGGTCGGTCTCGGCTGCTGCCCGATCAGCATGATCCGCGACCATGCGCGCGTCATTGCCGATATGCTCGCGCTGCCCGACAAGGTGGTTCCGATCGCCGGCCTGTGCGTCGGCTGGCCGGCGGAGCCGAGCGGCATCACGGCGCGGCTGCCGCTCGGCCTCACGCTGCACGAGGAGCGCTTCGACGAGGGCGATCTTGGCCAACAGATCGAGAGTTACGACCGCCGCCGCGATGCGCGGCGTCCCTATCGCAATCAGCGCCAACCCGAACGCTTCGGCCGTGCGGAATTCTACGGCTGGTCGGAGGACAAGGCGCGGCAGTACGCGTCGCCGCAGCGTGCCGACTTCGGCGCCTTCGTGCGCGCCCAAGGTTTCAAGCTCGGTTGAAATCAGATCCGTCATTGCCGGGCTCGGCGCTTTGCGCCGGCCCGGTGATGACACTGGATGCTCACTTCTTCCTGATGCGGAATGTCAGCACGCCCTCGACTTCGGCCTTGCCTTCCAGCACGTCGCCGGTCTGCCGCAGCAAATTGGGGATGTCGATGACGGTAAGCGGATCGGTGCATTCCGCCACGATCAGGTCGCCGGCTTGCAGGCTGGCGAGCTTTTTGCGCACCCGCAGCGTCGGCAGCGGGCATTTCAGGCCGCGCAGATTCATGGTCGTTTCGGTCATGCTCTTTCCGCTGTGTCCGCCGCCTTGTTGAGGTAGACTGAAATATCTGAACCCGACAAGGTCAAGTACGCGGCCATGGATGCGGCATCCGACCCGATACAGACGATTGCACGGCTGACGCCGCTCGCCGACCTGTTGGCAATGATCGACCGGGAGGTGAAGCCGGTCGCGGCGCGCCCGCTTGCGCTCGATGCGGCCGGCGGCCGTGTGCTGGCCGAGGATGTCGTGCCGCCACGACGGCCGGATTACGCAACCGCGTTGCTGGATGGGTGGGCGCTGGCGGCAGATGCGACCGTCGGTGCCGGCGGCTATTCGCCGGCATCGCTGCCGGCGGTGCCGCAACGCGTCGACGTTGGGCAGGCCATGCCGTTCGGCACCGATTGCGTGGCGTCACTCGACGACGTTAAGGTGCGGGGCGGCCAAGCTGAAGTGCTGACCACCATGAGTCCGGGTGACGGCGTGCTGCCGGTCGGTGGCGATTGCGACGGCACAACGCCGCTGCGTCGCGCCGGCGAGCGGCTGCGCGCCATCGATCGCGCGGCGTTGGGGGCGGCCGGCGTCAAGCAGGTTACGGTGCACGATCCACGAATTGCGGTCGTGCCGTTGCGCACGACCGCGATCGTCGATGCCGCGGCGCGCTTGGTTGCGCGCGATGTCATGCGCCGCGGCGGCGCCGCGCGCCACGACGAGAGCGGCGATCTCGCCGCTGCGCTCAAGGCGGATGCCGACGCCGTGGTCGTTATCGGCGGCACCGGGCAGGGTCGTGACGATAAGAGCGTGCAGACTCTTGCAAGCCAAGGCCGCCTCGTCGCGCACGGCATCGCGCTGTCGCCGGGCGAGACCGCGGCGATCGGATTTGTCGGCGCAAGACCGGTGCTGCTATTGCCGGGCCGGCTCGATGCTGCGCTCAGCGTCTGGCTCACGCTCGGCCGCCGTATACTGGTACGGCTGACTGCACATCAAAATGAGAGCGAGCCGGCCGAGTCGCTGCTGCTGGCGCGCAAAGTCGCTTCCACGGTGGGCTTGGCCGAACTGGTGCCGGTCCGCCGCAAGGCCGGTCGGGCCGAGCCATTGGCGACCAAATATCTGTCGCTGTCGTCGCTTGCGTACTCCGACGGCTGGATCATGGTGCCGGCCGAGAGCGAGGGCTATTCCGCCGGCTCGCCGGTTCAGGTAAGGCCGTGGCCATGAGTTATGTAACATGAGCGAATCCCGCAAAGCGCCGCCGGCCGATGCCGAACTGATCGCGCGCGTGCGGGCGGCGGCGCGACAGGAGCAATTCCTCGAAGTCGTCTCCGCCGAGGCGGCGCGCGCCCGTTTCGAGCAGCATCTCGATCTCACGCCGCTCGGGCCGGAGACGGTGGCTCTCGCCCATGCGCTGACGCGTGTGCTGGCGCATGACGTGGTTGCCGCCGTCGATGCGCCGCCGTTCGACCGCTCCAACGTGGACGGTTTCGCGCTGCGCGCGGCCGATACCGTCGGCGCCGGCGATGCGGCGCCGAAAGTCTTCCTACTCAATGCCGAGGTGATCGCCTGCGGCCATGCGCCGGAGCTCGCCGTTGCGCCCGGCACCGCCACGACAATCGCCACCGGCGGCGTCATCCCGCGCGGCGCCGACGCCGTGGTGATGATCGAGCAGACCGAACTGATCGAGCAGGGCGGCGCGCCGCGCATCGAGCTGCGCCGTGCCGCCGCCGCCGGGCAGTTCGTGTCTTACGCCGGCTCCGACATCGCGCGCGGCGAGACATTATTACGGCGCGGCACGCAGATCGGCTCGCGCGAGATCGGCATGCTGGCGGCCTGCGGCATCGCGCAAGTCTCCGTCGCGCGGGCCCCGCGCGTCGCCGGCCTGGCCTGCAGCA
>JACQDO010000433.1 GCA_016201085.1 Hyphomicrobiales bacterium
CAATATCTGCTCAACCGCACCTACAAGGTGGAGAAGGGCACGGTCTGCCTGATCCACGCCGCCGCCGGCGGCGTCGGCATGATCGCCAGCCAGTGGGCCAATCATCTCGGCGCCACCGTCATCGGCACCGTCGGCTCGAAAGAGAAAGCCGAACTCGCCAAGAAAAACGGCTGCCACCACACCATCCTCTATCGCGACGAGGATTTCGTGGCGAAGGTGAAGGAGATCACCAGCGGCAAGCTGTGCGACGTGGTCTATGACGGCATCGGCAAGACCACGTTCCCGGCCTCGCTCGACTGCCTGCGCCCGCTCGGCTACTTCGTCAGCTTCGGCAGCGCCTCCGGCCAGATCGACGCTTTCAACATCAACCTGCTGCAAGCCAAGGGCTCGCTGTTCGCCACGCGTCCGACGCTCAACCACTACGGCGCCAAGCGCGACGACCTGATGTCGATGAGCAAGGATCTGTTCGAGAAGGTCGGCTCCGGCGCGGTGAAGATCCCGATCAAATACAAATATCCGCTCAAGGATGCCGCTCAGGCGCACAAGGACATGGAAGGCCGCGCCACCACCGGCTCGATCATCCTGGTGCCGTAGGCAAGGCGTTCGTCCGGCTGCGCCCCTTCGCACGGCCGGATAGAACCGCAAACCAATGACCGACGGAGCCGTCACAGCGCTAGGACGCCGGGAGACATTTTGGCTCGGCGTCCTGGTGCTGTTTGCCGGACAGTTTGCAGCCATTGCGGCATTGGCCTGGTATGCGCGCGACTTGCCCGCGATGCCGAGCTTCAGCGGCGACGGGGCCGCCGTCACCCTGGTCATCTTCGTGTCGACGCCGGTGCAGGTTGCTCTGACCGCGTGGTTCGCGCGGCGCACCGGAGGCAAGGCCGCCGACTATCTCGGTCTGATCTGGCCGCGCCGCAACGAAGTGCTGTTCGGCATCGCCGCCGTCGTGGCGTTGATCGTCGTCAGCGACGTGACGAGCTGGGCACTCGGCCGCAACGTCATCACCAACTTCCAAGCCGACATTTACCGCTCGGCGAGCGGGACCCTTTGGTTGCCGCTGCTGTTCATTGCCATCGTGGTGGTGACACCGATCGGCGAGGAGACGCTGTTCCGCGGTTTCCTGTTCCGCGGCTGGCTGCGCACGCCAAGCGATGCCTGGCCGGTCATCGTTGTCACCGCCGCGCTGTGGGCGGGCATCCATTTACAGTACGACTGGTTCGTTATCGTGCAGATCTTCCTCTCCGGCGTCCTGCTCGGCTGGCTGCGCTGGTGCACGGGCTCGACGCTGCTGACCATCCTGCTGCACGCACTGATCAATCTTCAGGCCACGTTGGAAACCGTGGTGCACGCTTGGCTGAAATGACCGTGCCTATAAATGCGTGGCGATCTGCGCGAAAGCGGGATGCTGGTTGAGCCCGCCCGGCAGCCGCGGCAGGCCGATCACCGCAACATCCTTGGAGAAACGCGCGATGCTGACGACGGTATCCTCGAGTTCGACCGTGCCGCGTTCGCTCTCGCTCACCACGATGGCCGCCATCTTTAATTTGCGCTGCGCCAGCACATCGAGCGCGGTGAGCGTGTGGCTGATGGCGCCGAGATAGCCGCCGACCACCAGCAGCAGCGGAATATCCAAAGCCGCCATCCAGTCGAGCACCGTGCGCCTGGCATCGAGCGGCACCATGATGCCGCCGACGCCCTCGATGAACAAAATGCCGGGTGTCGCATCGATCGCCGCGCGGCTGAAGCCGATCAGCGCGTCGAAGTCGATGCTGCGGCCTTCGCGCGCGGCGGCGATATCCGGCGCCAGCGGCGCGCGGAAACGCCAGGGCGCGATATGTTCGATCTCGTCGGCGGACACGGCGCGGCCGAGTGCGTTGAGCAGCACCGCCGGATCGCTGGTCTCCACCACGGAGGAATCGTAGCCGCTCACCACTGGCTTGAGCGCGTGCACGCGCTGACCGGCCTCGCACAAATAGCGGATCAGCCCGGCGGTGACGAAGGTCTTGCCGATATCGGTGCCGGTGGCGGTGACGAAGTAAGCGCTCATTTGGTTTTGCGCAAGATCTTATCGCGCACGAGATCGGCCAGCCGCGCGATCTGCTCGTCCGGATGCTGCGCGGTGAAGGTCAGCCGCAGACGCGCGGTGCCGGCCGGCACCGTGGGCGGGCGGATGGCGGCGGCGAGGAAGCCTTCGTCGGCTAATAGCCGCGAGGCGGCAAGCGTTGCTTCCTCCTCGCCGATCACCACCGGCACGATCGGACTCTGCGCCTCGGGTAGGCCGACGCTTTTGGTAAAAGCTTTTGCTTTTTGCACTGGCAGCGCCGCATAGGCCGGCTCGCGCTCGATCAGGTCGAGCGCGGCGATTGATGCGGCGACGGACGAGGGCGGCAGTCCGGTGGAATATACAAGCGTGCGCGCACGGTTGCGGATCAGGTCGATCACCGGCGCGGACGCGCACAGATAGCCGCCATAGGCGCCGATCGCCTTCGACAGCGTGCCCATCTGCAACGGCACTGGAACATGCGCGTTGCCCACGTAGCTCGATCCGCGACCGCCGCCGATCACGCCCAGCCCATGCGCGTCGTCCGACATCAGCCATGCGTCGTATTCGCCGGCCAGCGCTTGCAACTCGGCGAGCGGCGCCAGATCGCCATCCATGGAAAACACGCCGTCGGTGACGATCAGCACGTGCTCGTGACTGCCGCGCTGCTCCGCCAGCAAAGCGCACACATGAGCGACATCGTTGTGACGGAACGGCATCACCGTGCCGCGCGACAGTTGCGCGCCGGAGAACAGGCAGGCATGCGACAGCTCGTCCACCAGCACCAGGCCGTCGCTGCCGATCAGCACCGGGATGATGCCGGAATTGGCGAGATAGCCGGAGCCGAACACGCAGGCGGCCTCGGTCTGCTTGATGCGGGCGAGGCGCGCTTCCAGCTCGGCATAGAGCGGATGGTTGCCGGTGAGCAGGCGCGAGGCGCCGGAGCCGGCGCCATAGCGCTCGATCGCGGCCATGGCGGCTTGCTTGACGGCCGGATGCTGGGTCAGGTTGAGGTAGTCGTTGCAGGAAAACGACAACAACCGCCGCCCGTCGCGCTCGACCCAGATGCCGTCCTCGCGCAGGGTTTCGGTCAGCGCCCGGTACAGGTGCCGGCGCTGCAAATCGTCGAGCTTGGCTTGCACAAATCGGTCGAGCGAGTTCATGGTGACCTTTGATAGCACAACGGGCTCAATGAGCGCCAAATGACGGGCGATACCGGCAAAAACAGCTTAGCCCCCGACTGGTATGCGGGCGGGATCGAGCATGTCTGGCTGCCTTATGCCCAGATGAAGACGGTAAGCCCGCCGCTGCCGGTGGTGCGCACGCAGGGCTCGCGCATCCAGTTGGCCGACGGGCGCGAGCTGATCGACGGCATCGCTTCCTGGTGGACAGCCTGCCATGGCTACAATCAGTCGCATATCAGGCAGGCCGTGGAGCGCCAGCTCCGTGACATGCCGCATGTGATGTTCGGCGGGCTGGCGCACGAGCCGGCGATCACCTTGGCGCGCCGGCTGGCGTCGTTGCTACCGGGCGATCTCACGCGAGTTTTCTTTTCCGATTCCGGTTCGGTCGCGGTCGAAGTCGCCATGAAGATGGCGGTGCAGACTTGGATCAATCGCGGCCTGCGCGGGCGCCGCCAGTTCGTCGCCTTCAAGGGCGGCTATCACGGCGACACCACCGGCGCCATGGCGGTGAGCGACACCGAAGACGGCATGCACGCGCTGTTCGCCGGACTGCTGCCGCAACACTATATCGTCGATCTGCCGGACAGCGAGGAGCACGCCGCCGCGCTCGATAACTTTCTCGGCACACATGCCGACGGCATCGCCGGTATCATCGTCGAGCCATTGGTGCAGGGCGCCGGCGGCATGAAATTTCATGAGCCGGCTGTGCTCAAGCGTTTGCGTGCGGCCGCCGACAAATACGACCTGCTGCTGATCTTCGACGAGATCTTCACCGGCTTTGGCCGCACCGGCACGATATTCGCCTGCGAAGCGGCCGGCGTCACGCCTGACATCGTCACGCTGTCGAGGGCGCTGACCGGCGGCACGCTGGGCTTGGCCGCCACCGTCGCCACGCGCAAGGTGTTCGAGACGTTCTGGTCGGACGATCCGGCCAAGGCCTTGATGCACGGCCCGAGCTACATGGCCAATGCACTGGCCTGCGCCGCCGCCAATGCCTCGCTCGATCTGTTCGAGCGCGAGCCGCGGTTGCAACAGGTCGCCGCTATCTCTTCCGCGTTATTGCGCGATCTCGAACCTTGTCGCAACCTGCGCGGTGTCAAGGACGTGCGCGTTAAGGGCGCCATCGGCGTGGTCGAGATGGAGCGCATCGGCGATCTCAATCGCTTGCGTGCGCGTTTTGTCGAGGAAGGTGTGTTCGTGCGTCCGTTCGGCAACGTGATCTATCTGACGCCGGCGTTTACGATCGACGATACCGACCTGACGCGGCTGACGCGGGCTGTTGCGAAGCTGGTCGGCGAAGGTATAGGCTGACCGCAGTAAAAGAGGGAGCTGCGGTCATGACAACGGCAATGCATCTTCGTCGCTGCATGTTTTTCGTGCTAGGCGTACTTTTACTCGACGTAGCAAGCTCGCGAGCGCAGGATTTTCCGGCGCGGCCGGTTACCCTGGTGGTGCCATGGCCGGCAGGTGGGACCACGGACGTCGGCATGCGCACGCTCGCCAGCGCGACGGAAAAATTCCTCAAGCAGAAGATCGTGGTCGAAAATCGCCCGGGAGCGGCGGGCGTTCTCGGGCCACAACAGGTGGCGCAGAATGCCGCGCCGGACGGTTACACCGTGGTGCAGATTCCGATCACGGTGTTCCGCTATCCGTTCATGCGCAGGACCACCCTCGATCCGGGAAAGGACTTCACCTACATCGTCGGCATCACCGGCTACACCTTTGGCGTGGTGGTGCGTGCCGACGCCCCATGGAAGACCTTCCAGGAGTTTCTCGCCTACGCCAAGGCCAATCCCGGTAAAATCAACTATGGCACGCCCGGCGCTGGCACCAGCCTGCATATCACAATGGAGCAGATCGCCAAGAAAGGCGGGATCAAGTGGACGCACGTGCCATTCAAGGGCACATCGGAAACGACCGGCGCGCTGCTCGGCGGTCATATCGATGCGGTGGCCGATGCCTCCGGTTGGGCGCCGCTGGTGAAGTCGGGGCAGTTGCGCCTGCTGGTAATCTGGAGCGCCGCGCGCAGCCCCAATTATCCCGAGGTGCCGACGCTGCGCGAAACTGGCGTTGACCTGGTGTCGAACTCTCCGTTCGGAATCGCCGGACCGAAGGGCATGGATGCGAAGATCGTGCAAATTCTGCATGACGCCTTCAAGAAAGGCGCGGAAGACCCGTCCTACATTGCTTCCATGGCCATGCTCGATCAGGAAGCGGCCTATATGAGCAGCGACGCCTACCGGCGCTACGCGCTTGAAACGCTGGTCGAGCAAAAAAAGCTCATTGAGGAACTCGGCCTCAAGCAAGACTGACGTCCGTCCAGACTCTTTCCGGCCTCGCGTCGCGCCGTTTGCGCATGGGAGCTTTTTAATGCCGCTTTATTCCGGACCGGCGATCGACACCCATCATCACATCTGGCTGCGCAAGGACGTGGCCTGGCTGGCCGATCCGCCGATCCCGCGCATGTTCGGCGATTATTTCGGCATCCGCCGCGACTATCCGGTGGAGGAGTGGATCGACGACATCGTGCCGCAGGGCGTCACCAAGTCGGTGCACGTCACCGCCATGTGGGGACCCGGCCGCGCGCTCGACGAGACGAAATGGCTGCAAGCAACCGCCGACAGACACGGCTTTCCGCACGGCATCGTGTGCAATGTCGATCTCGCCGACGCCAATGCCGAAGCCGCGCTCAAGGCGCAGAAACAGTTCCCCAATCTGCGCGGCGTTCGTCAGATGCTGTATTGGGACAGCCCGACCGTGCGGCAGGCGGTGCCGCGGCCGGACTACTGCAACGATGCCGCGTTCCGCCGCGGCTTCGCGCTGCTGGAGAAACACGACCTGAGTTTCGAATTGCAGGTCTATGCCGGGCAGGCGGCCTATGCGGCCGAGTTGGTCAAGGCGTTTCCCAATGTGCACATGATCCTGGTGCATGCCGGCATGCTGACCGAGCGCACACCGCAGGCGATCGAACAGTGGCGCGGCGCGCTCACCACGCTGGCGGCGTTCCCCAATGTGCACGTCAAGCTGTCCGGGCTCGGCATGTACAGCGCTGGGATAACCTTCGCGCAGGCGCGTCAGGTGATCCGCGATGCCATCCAGATCTTCGGCGTCGAGCGCACCATCTACGGTAGCAATTTCCCGCTCGAGAAACTGCACATGAGCTATGCCGATTTCTTCGGCATCTATCGCCGGGTGCTGGCGGAATACACCGAGGCGGAACAGCGCGCCGTGCTGCACGACAACGCGGCGAGGTTTTACCGACTGTAGCGGCCACCCCGTTGACGGACTTCGCTGACGATGTGATTATTTACACAAAATGTCAGGGAGAACGTCCATGAAAGCATTCGCGTTGATCGTTTCGCTCGTGCTCGCTGGCTGGTTCTTCGGGCCGGCGCCGGCCGCCGCGCAGAGCGCGGACGAGCGCAACTGTTTTTCGACCAACAGCGATGACTATAAAAGGGAAGATTTCTACGCCCGCGGCCTGGCTGCCTGTGTGCGGGAAATCCGGTCGGGCAGGCACACCGGCAAGAACCTGGCCTTTTACCTGCGCGCGCAAGGATATTGGCTGCGCGTGATGGGCAGGCTGGAAGAGGCGTTGCCGATTTACAACCGCGCCATCGAACTCGATCCACAGCATGTCGAGGGCTACGACTACCGCGCCGTGGTGTTTCAGCGCTTGGGCAACAACGATCGCGCCATCGCCGACTGGGGCGTAGCGATCCGCCTCGACCCGACTTATGCGGCGGCCTATTACCAGCGTGGCAATCTCTATCAGACCCTGGGCGAGTTCGCGCGCGCCAAAGAGGATTACAATTCCGCACTCGCGCTGCCCGCCAAGAACCGCATCGGCGAATGGGCGCACGGCGAGGCACGCGATCGGTTGGACGAGCTGGCGAAGGAAGGCAAGTAGGAGAATTTGCTTTAGTAGCCGACCGCGCTGCCGTGCAGATCGTATTCGTCGGCGCGTTCGATTTTCACGGTTGCGATCTCGCCGACGCGGAGCGGCCGGCGGCTCGCTACATAGACGGCGCCGTCGATTTCCGGCGCATCCGCCATCGAGCGCCCTTTGGCGACCGTGGGCCCGACTGAATCGATGATCACCTGCTGGCGCGTGCCCACCTTGCGCTTGAGCCGGCGCGTGGAAATCTTCTGCTGCGTCTGCATGAAGCGGTGCCAGCGCTCTTCCTTTACTTCGTCGGCGACCTGCGGCGCGCTGTCGTTGGCGGCGGCGCCGCGCACCGGCTCGTATTTGAAACAGCCGACGCGATCGAGCGCGGCTTCCTCGATCCACTGCAAGAGCAATTCGAAATCCGCCGCCGTCTCGCCCGGGAATCCGACGATGAAGGTGGAGCGCAGCGTCAGGTCGGGACAGATCGCGCGCCAGCGCGCGATGCGCTCCAAGGTCTTCTCCTGCGCGGCCGGGCGCTTCATGCGTTTGAGCACGTCGGGCGAAGCGTGCTGGAACGGGATGTCGAGATAGGGCAGCACCTTGCGCTCGGTCATCAGCGGGATGACGTCGTCGACATGCGGGTAGGGGTAGACGTAATGCAGCCGCACCCAGACGCCGAGTTCGCCGAGTGCTTGTGCCAGATCGATGAATTTCGCGCGCACCTCTTGACCACGCCATGGGCTGGCCGCGTATTTGATGTCCAGCCCATAAGCCGAAGTGTCCTGCGAGATCACCAATAGTTCCTTCACGCCGGCGGCGGTGAGCCTCTCGGCCTCGCGCAGCACATCGCCGGCCTGGCGTGAAACCAGATCGCCGCGCAGCTTCGGGATGATGCAGAAGGTGCAGCGGTTGTTGCAGCCTTCGGAAATCTTCAAATAGGCGTAATGCCGCGGCGTCAGCTTGACGCCTTCCGGCGGCACCAGATCGAGGAACGGATCGTGCTGCTGCGGC
>JACQDO010000434.1 GCA_016201085.1 Hyphomicrobiales bacterium
CCAGCATGTACTGGGCGCCGTGGCTGAAATTGATGATGTTGAGCATCCCGAAAATCACCGCCAGCCACAGACTGAGCAGCGCGTAGAAAGAGCCGTTGATCAGCCCGATCAGGAGCTGGCCAAACAGTGCGGTCGAAGGGATGCCGAAGATTTCGAACACGAAGACGCTCCAACAGGCGAAAAGGGCGGGCCGAGGCCCGCCCCTTCCTTGTTTCAGATCAGCCGCTCACGAGCGGGCAGTTGCCGTCCTTGAGCGGACGGAAGGCCTCAGCCGCCGGGATGGTGGCTTTCACCTTGTAGAAGTCGCCGGGATACTTCGATTCTGCCGGGCTCTTCACTTCGAGCAGATAGGCGTCGTGGACCTTGCGGCCGTCGGCGCGGATCGTGCCCTTGCCAAACAGTGCATCGTCGGTCGGCGTCTTCTTCATCTGCGCCACCACTGCCTTGCCGTCGGCGGCGCTCTTGAGCGCCGTGACCGCCTTGAGGTAGTGCGTGATGCCGGAATAGACGCCGGCCTGCACCATGGTCGGGAACTTGCCCGCCGCATTACGTTCCGCCTGCCAGCGCTTGGTCCAGGCGCGGTTGGCGTCGTTCATGTCCCAGTACCAGGTTTCGGTCAGGGTCAGGCCCTGCGCCGTCGGCAGGCCGAGCGCGTTGACGTCGCTGGCAAACACCAGCAATCCGGCAAACTTCTGCCCGCCCTTGACGATGCCGAATTCGGCGCCCGACTTGATCGCGTTGATGGTGTCGCCGCCGGCGTTCGCCAGGCCGATGATCTTGGCCTTGGACGCTTGCGCCTGCAGCAGGAACGACGAGAAGTCGTTGGTATTGAGCGGATGGCGCACTTTGCCGAGTACCTTGCCGCCGTTGGCTTCGACCGCCGCCATGGTGTCGCGCTCGAGCGCATGGCCGAAGGCGTAGTCGGCGGTCAGGAAGAACCAGGTGTCGCCTCCGGTCTTCACCAGCGCCTTGCCGGTGCCGTTGGCGAGCATCCAGGTGTCATAGGTCCAGTGAATGGTATTGGCATTGCACTTGGGGCCGGTGAGGTCGGACGCCGCCGCGCCGGAGACGATGAATATCTTGTTCTTGGTCGCGGTGATCTGGCTGACCGCCAGCGCCACGCCGGAATTGGGGGTGTCGATGATCAGATCGACCTTGTCGACGTCATACCATTGGTTGGCAAGCTGCGATCCGATGTCGGGTTTGTTCTGGTGATCGCCGGAGATCAGTTCGACCTTGACGTTGGGATTGGCCTTGGTGAAATCGGCGATCGCCAACTTGGCGGCGGCGGTAGAGCCCGCCCCGCCGATGTCGGAATAAAGGCTCGACATGTCGCTGAGCACGCCGATTTTCACATTGACCTGCTGGGCGTAGGCCCCGCTGCAGGCGAGCGCTGCCGTGAGCGCCGCGAGCCCTAGGATCTTTCTCATGAATTCAGTCCTCCTTGTTGTTATGGAAAGCTTCGATCAGATACCGAGATAGTTGCGCAATCTAGCCGCTCACCAGCGGGCAGTTGCCTTCCTTGAGCAGCCGGAAAGCCTCGTCCGCCGGAATGGTAGCGCGGGTCTTATAGAAATCGCCGGGATATTTCGACTCTTCCGGCTTCTTCACCTCGAACAGATAGGCCGGATGGATGACGCGCCCGTCGGCGCGCACGCTGCCCTTGCCGAACAAGGGATCGTCGGTCGGCATTTTCTTCATCTGCGCCACCACCGCCTTGCCGTCGGCCGCGCTCTTCAACGCGGCAACCGCCTTCAGGTAGTGCAGGATGCCGGCATAGACGCCGGCATGATTCATGGCCGGATATTTGTTGGTGGCACCACGTTCCTGGTGCCAGCGCTTGGTCCAGGCGCGGCTGGCCTCGTTCAAGTCCCAGTACCAAGTCTCGGTCAGCGCCAGCCCCTGCGCCGCCTGTAGACCGAGCGCATTGATGTCGGTGGCGAATACCAGCAGGCCGGCGAGACTCTGGCCGCCCTTGACGATGCCGAACTCGGACGCCTGCTTGATCGAGTTGATGGTGTCGCCGCCGGCATTGGCGAGACCGACCACCTTGGCCTTGGAAGCCTGCGCCTGCAGCAGGAACGAGGAGAAATCGTTGGTGTTGAGCGGATGGCGCACCTTACCAAGCACCTTGCCGCCGCTCTTTTCCACCACCGCCGCGGTATCGCGCTCGAGCGCATAGCCGAAAGCATAGTCCGCGGTGAGGAAGAACCAGGTATCGCCGCCGGTCTTCACCATCGCCTTGCCGGTGCCGTTGGCGAGCATCCAGGTGTCATAGGTCCAATGCACGGTATTGGCATTGCATTTCGGCCCGGTGAGATCGGAGCTTGCTGCGCCGGAAACGACGAACACCTTGTTCTTGGTAGCAGTGATTTGGCTCACCGCTAGCGCCACGCCGGAATTCGGCACGTCGACGACAACGTCGACCTTGTCGACGTCGTACCACTGGTTGGTGATCTGCGAGCCGACATCCGGTTTGTTTTGATGATCGCCGCTGAGCAGCTCGACCTTCACGTTCGGATTGGTTTTGGCGAAATCGGCGATCGCCATTTTGGCGGCTGCAACCGAGCCGGGGCCGGTCGCGTCGGCATAAAGGCTCGACATGTCGGTGAGCACGCCGATCTTGACGTTAACCTGTTGGGCACTGGCGGCGCCGCAGGCCAATAAAATTGCAAGGGCCGCCAAACTTATCGTTCGTTTCATTGACGTCTCTCCCTTGTTTCGTGCTCTAGCGGCACTTTTTGTCACACACCGAGATAGTCGTGCAGTTTATCGACATTGGCGTCCAGTTCCGCATTGGCGAACTGGTCGATGATACGCCCATGTTCCATGACGTAATAGCGATCCGCAACGGTCGAAGCGAAGCGGAAATTCTGTTCCACCAGCAGGATCGTGAAGCCTTGTTCCTTCAAGGCGCGAATGGTCTTGCCGATCTGCTGGATGATGACGGGGGCAAGCCCCTCGGTCGGTTCGTCGAGTAGCAGGAGCCGGGCGCCGGTGCGCAGGATGCGGCCGATCGCCAGCATCTGCTGCTCGCCGCCTGACAACTTGGTGCCCTGGCTGGAGCCAAGCCGCTCCTTCAGATTGGGAAACAGGTCGAAGATGCGATCGAGCGGCAGTCCACCCGGTCTGACCACGGGCGGCAGCAGCAAGTTCTCTTCGACATTGAGGCTGGCGAAGATGCCGCGCTCCTCCGGACAGAACGCGATGCCAGCGCGCGCGATCTGGTTGGAGGCGCGACCGATCAGCTCCTTACCCTCGAAGCGCACCGAGCCGGTGCGCTGGCCGACGATTCCCATGATCGATTTCAGCGTCGTGGTCTTGCCGGCGCCGTTGCGGCCGAGCAGCGTCACCACCTCGGCTTCCTGCACATTGAAGCTGACGCCGTGCAGGATGTGCGACTCGCCATACCAGGCCTGCAGGTCCTTGATCGCGAGCAATGGGGTCCGCGCGTCAAGCATGCCCCACTCCCATATAGGCTTCGCGCACCTCGGCGTTGTTCGACACCGTCGCGTAGTTGCCCTCCGCCAGGATACGCCCGCGCGTGAGCACGGTGATGGTATCGGAGAGATCGGCCACCACCGAGAGATTATGCTCGACCATCAGCACGGTGCGGTCGGCGGCCACGCGTTTGATCAGCGTGCTGATGCGCTCGATGTCCTCGTGCCCCATGCCGGCGGTCGGTTCGTCGAGCAGCAGCATTTCCGGATCGAGCGCCAGGGTGGTTGCAATCTCGAGCGCGCGCTTGCGGCCATAGGGCAGCTCGACCGCCACCCAGTCGGCGAAGGAAGTCAGGCCTACATCGGCGATCAGCGCCATCGCCCGTTCGTTAAAGAGATCGAGCGCCGAGGCCGAGCGCCAGAAATCGAACGAGCCGCCACGGCTGCGCTGCAAGGCGATGCGCACGTTTTCCAGCACGCTCATATGCGGAAAGACGGCGGAGATCTGGAATGAGCGCACCAGTCCGAGGCGGGCGACATCGGCCGGCTGCAGGGCCGAGATGTCGTGGCCCTTGAAGACAATGCGGCCGCGCGTGGGGCTGAGGAACTTGGTGAGCAGGTTGAAGCAGGTGGTCTTGCCGGCGCCGTTCGGCCCGATCAAGGCGTGGATGCTCCCGCGCTTGACGCGCAGGCTGACGCCGTTGACGGCGGTGAAACCGGCAAATTCCTTTGTAAGATCCTCGGTTTCGAGGATCGTCTCGTCATTCATCACGCAAAGGCCCCTCGCGTTCTATTCTCGGCATCTTTTCACGGGGCGGCAAGTGCTACTAATGGCTTGCTGTTCCATATCAATTGGCGGTTGGAAAGGGGCCCCTCACGGCCTGGTCGTGGCACTGGACACGGTTTATGGGCAAGGCCCTACCCCGGGGCGACCTTGACCGCGGTCCATGACGCCAGGGCGATGGCCCTGCGTCAGGTCGACGCAGGGACATCTGGACTAAGGCCCGTCAGCCCTTGAACTTCTTGGCAAGTGCGTCGGCATTCTTGGCGAGCAGGCCGACATCGGCGCCGACCGCCACGAACAGATAGCCCCAGTCGATATAGCGGCGCGCCTCCTCCTCGTTGCCGGTGAGGATACCAGCCGGCTTGCCGAGCGCCTTGAGCCGCGTCACCGCATCTTTCATCGCCGCCTGCGCCTCCGCATGCTGCGGATTGCCCAGGTGGCCGAGCGAGGCCGCCAGATCGGACGGGCCGATGAAGACGCCGTCGATGCCCTCGACCTTGGCGATGGCTTCGAGATTGTCGAGCGCGATGCGGGTTTCCACCTGCACCAGTACGCAGATTTCGGCGTTGGCTTTGGTCAGGTAACCGGGCACACGGCCATAGCGGCTGGCGCGCGCCGCCACCGAGACGCCGCGAATGCCCTGCGGCGGATAGCGCGTCGCGGCTACCGCGCGTTTCGCCTCCTCGGCGTTCTGCACATAGGGGAACAGCAGCGTCTGCGCGCCGATGTCGAGGCAGCGCTTTGCCAGTACCGCGTCGTTCCAGGCCGGGCGGATGATCGGCGTCGCGGTGCCGGCCTGGATCGCCTGCAACTGCGACACCAGATCGGGAATTTCGTTGGGCGAATGCTCGGTGTCGAGCAGGATCCAGTCGAAGCCTGAATCGGAAACGATCTCGGCGGCGATATTGCTGCACAGGCTCGACCATAGGCCGATCTGCAATTTGCCCTGGTGAAGCGCGTGCTTGAAGGCGTTACGCTGAAAGTCAGTTCCCATTTTACATACTCACACGAACTGAATAGCGATGCCACCGAGCGGGCCGAAATCGGCGTGCAGCGTATCGCCCTTCTGCGCGAACACCACGCGGGTGAACGAGCCGGCCAGCACCAGGTGGCTGGGCTCGAGTGCGGTGCCCAAGGCGCCGAGCTTGTTGGCGAGCCAGGCGACGCCGAGCGCCGGATGGCCGAGCACGCCGGCGGCGAGCCCCGTCTCCTCGATTTCGGAATTGCGGTACATGATGCCGCCGACCCAGCGCAGATCGACATCGAGCGGCCCGACCGGACGGCCGCCGAGCGCGATGCCGGCGGCCGCGCCATTGTCGGCCACGGTGTCGAAAATCTTGCGCTGATCCTGCAGGCGCGCGTCGACGATCTCGATCGCCGGGATGACGTATTCGGTGGCGCGCAGCACGTCGGCCAGGCCGACGCCCGGCCCTTGCAGACGCTTGCCCAGCACGAAGGCAAGCTCGACCTCGACGCGCGGCTTGCAGTAGTCGGCGTGGCGAACCTTGGCGCCGTCGGCGATCATCTGGTCGTCGAGGATGAAGCCGAAATCGGGCTCATCGATCATCGAGGAGCGCTGCATCGCCTTGGACGTTAATCCCACCTTGTGGCCGATCAGTCTGGCGCCGGCCTTGATCTTGCGCTGCGCCACCTCGGTCGAGATCGCATAGGCGTCCTCGATGGTGATGCCGGGAAACGTCACCGACAGCTGGACGGCCTGCTTGCGCTCCTTCTGCGCCGCCATCAGGATGTCGGCGGCCTTGCTGCGGTCGGCGACGGATAACATGGGTAGATTCCCGGGCTGCCTTGATCGGCGTGACCAGCATGGAGCATGACCCTCTGCCGACGATCAAGCCCCTGCCGGCCAGTAAGTAGCAAGTAACTCGCATTCAGCTCCGCGCGCTGGCCGAACGATATTTCCAGCACGATCTGTCTTGCAGGAGGTCGTAAAACGCGAATACTTTTGCCAATTGGAGAGTCATCCGGGGACTACCAATTCAAAAGTGGGGAGGGTGAAATGAGCTACTTTAGGCGAGCGATTATTTCCATTGCGGAAGTTATCGCTTTGATTTCAGTGATAGCATTCACAATAGTCGGTATGCAGCTTGGAAAGGCCATCGCACCGTCTATGGCTGGATCATTTGTACTTACCTCACACATGGATTTGATGAGTGCCGAAATGACGTTGAGTTGGATTGGCGGTCTCATAGGCTTCTTAATCTCTCTAATGCTCACTGCTACCTTTCTTGTGCTTGTGGAAATAGCGAAAAACACGCGTAACGCAATTAGATATTGAGAGTGCGGCGTACCGGCGCGCGCTGCGTCGATCCATAATGCTTCAGCTTGGCATCGACCTTGAAGCTCGCCTGCGTCTTCTTGGTGA
>JACQDO010000420.1 GCA_016201085.1 Hyphomicrobiales bacterium
ATATTGACCTTCGGCGTGCTGTTTGCGCTCTACTTTGCCTCCAGCGGCGTCGAAAGCCTGCGCATCGGTTTGAACCGCGCTTACGACGCGCCCGAGCAGCGGTCATGGTGGCTGCTGCGGCTGGAATCGATCGGCTATGTGCTGATCGGCGCGGTGGCGATCCTGGCGTTCTCGTTCCTGGTGGTGCTGGCGCCGCTTATCTGGGACAAGCTCGTGCACACCGTGCCGACGCTGGAGCCGCTGAGCGACCTCATTACCTTAGCCCGCTACGCGGTGGCGGTGGTGGTGCTGATGATCGCGCTGCTGATCGTGCACTGGTGGCTGCCGGCCGGACGGCGTTCGTTCGGCGAGATCGCGCCAGGTATTCTCGCCACCCTGCTGCTCTGGCTGATCACCGGCGCCGCCTTCGGCCGCTATCTCGCCAGTTACGCCTTTACCTATGTGTCGATGTATGCGGGCTTAGCCTCGGCCATGATCGCGCTGGTGTTTCTCTATGTCTGCGCGTCGATCTTCATCTACGGCGGCGAGTTGAATTCGGTGATCGCTAAAGAGCGCGCGAACGCGCGAACGCGCTAATCATTTTTCTTGCGCATGATCTTTTCCGAAAACCGGTTCCCACTTTTCGGGATCAGGCGCCCGCCGCCTCGATCGCATCATCTAGCGTCTTCAAGCCCTGGCGCGGCGCGTTGACCATCACCGCCATGTTGCCGGGCGGATGCAGGTTCTTCCACATCTTCATGTGCGCGAGCGGGATGTTCTCCCAGGGAAATACCTCGCTCATGCAGGGATCGATGCGCTGCTCGAGCACGAAACGGTTGGCCATCGAGGCCTGCTTGAGATGCGCGAAATGCGAGCCCTGGATGCGCTTCTGCCGCATCCAGACGTAACGCGCGTCGAAAGTGAGATTGTAGCCGGTGGTACCGGCGCAGAATACGACCATGCCGCCGCGCTTCACCACCAGGCAGGAAACCGGGAAGGTCGCCTCGCCCGGATGCTCGAACACGATGTCGACGTCGCGCTTGCCGGTGATGTCCCAGATCGCCTTGCCGAAGCGGCGCGCTTCCTTGGTCCAGTTATTGTACTCGGGCGTGTTGACCGCCGGCATCTGGCCCCAGCACTTGAACTCCTTGCGATTGATCACGCCCTTGGCGCCGAGATTGAGCACGTATTCCGCCTTCGACTCGTCGGACACGACGGCGATGGCGTTGGCGCCGGAGGCTGCAACCAGTTGCAGGCCGAACACGCCGAGCCCGCCGGAGGCGCCCCACACCAGCACATTGTCGCCGGGCTTGAGCGTGTGCGGCGGATGGCCGAACAGCATGCGATAGGCGGTGGCGAGCGTGAGCGTGTAGCAGGCCGACTCTTCCCACGACAGATGATTGGGCTTGTGCATTAGCTGCCGCGACTGCACGCGGCAGAATTGCGCGAAAGAGCCGTCCGGCGTCTCGTAGCCCCAGATGCGCTGCGAGGGCGACAGCAGCGGATCGCCGCCATTGCAGTCCTCGTCGTCGCCGTCGTCCTGATTGCAGTGGACGATGACTTCGTCGCCGACCTTCCAGCGATGCACCTTGCTGCCGATCGCCCAGACGATGCCGGCGGCATCGGAGCCGGCGATGTGATACGGATTTTTGTGCACGTCCAGCGTCGACACCGGCTGGCCGAGCGCGGCCCAGACGCCGTTGTAGTTCACGCCCGCCGCCATCACGAGCACCAGGACTTCGTCCTCGCCGATCGGCCAGGTCGGCACGACTTCGAGCTGCATCGACTGATCGGGAGGACCGTGCCGCTCCTTGCGGATCACCCAGGCGTGCATCTTCTCCGGCACGTGGCCGAGCGGCGGTATCTCGCCGATGTCATAAAGGTCCTTCAGCGCTGGGACGCTCTTCACCTGTGCGACGGCCGACATCGAAATTCTCCCGGAGCCCCTCGCGATTGAGGCCGATCGGCCACTTTGCCGCAATATATGTTGCAGCGCAATATGCCGGGTCGGTCCGCCCCGGGATTTAAGGTTTTTGCAATGCACGGTGCCTAATTTGGCGCGACCATGACCGACCAGAGCATCCGCCAGGCCAGCCGGGTCGTCGATTTGACGGCATTTCTGCCGTGGCTGGTGGCCGCCGGGATCTATGTGCTCCTCCTCGTGCTGGGACCGCGGCTGCTGGCCGATCCCGACACCTATTCGCACATCGCGCTTGGCCGCTGGATCATGCAGCATCAGGCGCTGCCGGACGGCGATCCGTTCTCGCACACCATGCGCGGCGCCCATTGGGTCGCCTTCGAGTGGCTGTCGCAGCTCGTCTACGCCAATGCCTATGCGCTGGGCGGCTGGGTCGCGGTGGTCGCCGTGGCGGCCGCGGCATCGGCCGCGGCCTTCGGCCAAATGACGCGCTTCCTGCTGCGCGAATGGCAGCCGACGCCGACTCTGATCGTGGTGCTGGCCGCTTTTGTGCTGGCGGCGCCGCATACGCTCGCCCGTCCGCATATGCTGGCGCTGCCGCTGATGGCGACGTGGGTGGCGGCGATGCTGCGCGCCGTCGACAACGGACGCCCGCCGCCATGGCGACTGCTGCCGCTGCTGGTGCTGTGGTCCAACCTGCACGGCAGCATCACCTTCGGACTGGCGATTATCGGACCGATCGCGTTGGACGCCATCTGGAACGCGCCGCGCGCCGAGCGCCTACGGGTGGCGCGGCAATGGGTGTTGTTCGGCTTGGCGGCGCTGGCCGCCGCCTGCGTCAATCCCTACGGTCCGGAAATTCTTCTGGTGACGTTGCGCACCATCGCGCTGGGCGATGTCTTGTCGGTGGTCACCGAGTGGCGGCCGCAAGATTTCAGCAAGCTCGGCGCCTACGAGATGATCGTGCTGGCCGGCTTCGGCTTCGCACTTTATCGCGGCATCAAGCTGCCGCCGCTGCGCATCGTGTGGGTGTTCGGGCTGCTGCATCTCAGCCTGTCGCAATCGCGTCATGCCGATCTGTTCGCATTGCTGGCGCCGATGTTCCTGGCGCGCCCGCTCGCCCATCAATTCGGCACAGCCGCCGGCCGCATCGCCAACGATGTGCGCGTCGCCGCGTGGCTGCCCGCCACGGCCGCTCTGCTGCTGATCGCCGTCACCGGCTTTGCCGCCGCGCGTAACGACATGCGGCCCGCCGCCAATATCTCGCCAGTGAATGCGGTCAAAGCGTTCGACGTCGCCAAAAGCGGCAACGTCCTCAACGAGTACAACTTCGGCGGCTATCTCGACTTCGTCGGCATTCCGCCCTTCATCGACGGACGCGCCGAAGCCTATGGCGCCGCCTTCACCATGCGGCACGACCGCGCGCTCAAGCTGGAAAATGTCGGCGACTTCCTGCGCCTGCTCGACGAGTACAAGATCGGCGTGACCTTGCTGATGCCGAGCACGCCGGCGGTCGGCCTGCTCGACCGGCTGCCGGAATGGCAGCGCGTCTATTCCGACAATATTGCTGTCGTACACGTCCGCCGCACGAATTGATCGCATATTGCCACCGGAGCGGTCGACGCGGCCGCCGCTTTGCGCTTGTATTGCGCCCGATCCGCGGCTGCCACTGAGGGCACCGCCGCGATCAGGGAGAGTAAGCTATGGATCTTCAAGCTCTCATCATTTTGCTCATCATTGGCGCGATCGCCGGCTGGCTTGCCGGCAATATCATGAAAGGCGGCGGCTTCGGTCTGATCGGCGACATCATCGTTGGCATCATCGGCGCCTTCATCGGCGGCTGGCTCTGGGGCGTGCTGCATCTGCCCGGCATCGGACCCTGGTGGCTCACCTCGATCATCAGCGCGACAGTGGGCGCCTGCATTCTGTTATTCATCATCCGGCTGGTAAAACGCTAAACCCGATTACGTCGGCGCTAACCGGCAGTGCGACCCGGGACACCCATCCCGGGCGCAAAGGGCTAAATGTTGCATTGCAATAATAGTCGGTCCAAAGTGCCTTACGTTTGCGCATGATCTTTTCCGAAAACCGGTCTCCACTTTTCGGGATCATGCGCTAGCAGGGGCCCGATGAACGACAAACCGCGCCGCGATAAGCCGTGGATCTTCCGCACTTACGCCGGTCATTCGACCGCCGCGGCGTCCAATGAGCTGTACCGCAAGAACCTGGCCAAGGGGCAGACCGGTCTGTCGGTCGCCTTCGATCTGCCGACGCAGACCGGCTACGACAGCGACCACGTGCTGGCCAAAGGCGAGGTCGGCAAAGTCGGCGTGCCGGTCTGCCATCTCGGCGACATGCGCGCGCTGTTTGAGGGCATTCCGCTCGCCTCGATGAACACTTCGATGACCATCAACGCCACCGCGGCGTGGCTGATGGCGCTCTACATCGCGGTGGCCGACGAGCAGGGCGCGCCGCGCGCGGCGCTCACCGGCACCATCCAGAACGACATCATCAAGGAATATCTCTCGCGCGGCACCTACGTGTTCCCGCCAGCGCCGTCGATGCGACTGATCAAGGACGTGGCGATCTTCACCACCTCCGAATTGCCGAAGTGGAATCCGATGAACATCTGCTCCTACCACCTGCAAGAGGCGGGTGCGACGCCGGTGCAGGAACTGGCCTTCGCGCTCGCCACCGCCATCGCGGTGCTCGACACGGTGAAGGCGTCGGGCGAGGTCTCCCAGGAAAAATTCGGCGAGGTGGTCGGGCGCATTTCGTTTTTCGTCAACGCGGGCCTGCGCTTCATCACCGAGATGTGCAAGATGCGCGCCTTCGTCGAATTATGGGACGAGATCACGCGCGAGCGCTACGGCATCACCGACGCCAAGCAGCGGCTGTTCCGCTACGGCGTGCAGGTGAATTCGCTCGGCTTGACCGAGCAGCAGGCCGAAAACAATGTCACGCGCATTTTGCTCGAGATGCTGGCGGTGACGCTTTCGAAGAACGCGCGCGCCCGCGCGGTGCAGCTGCCGGCCTGGAACGAGGCGCTCGGCCTGCCGCGACCGTGGGACCAGCAATGGTCGCTGCGCATGCAGCAGATCCTCGCCTACGAGACAGACCTGCTCGACTACGGCGACATCTTCGATGGCTCGGCCGAGATCACGCGCAAGGTCGACGCGCTCAAGACCGAGGCCAAGGAAGAGCTCAAGCGCATTGATGACATGGGCGGCGCGGTGGCCGCGGTCGAGAGCGGCTACATGAAGCAGCAGCTCGTCGAGTCCAACACGGCGCGGCTTGAGGCAATCGAGCGCGGCGAACAGATCGTGGTCGGCGTCAACAAATATCTGGAGAGCGAGCCCTCGCCGCTCACCGGCGGCGTCGATTCGATCATGACGGTGTCGGCGGACGCCGAGCGCGATCAGCTCGAGCGGCTCAACGCCTGGCGCGCGGCGCGCGATAACGCGGCGGTGGCCGCCGCACTGAAAGAACTCAAACGCGCCGCCACCAGCGGTGCCAACATCATGCCGCCGTCGATTCAATGCGCGAAAGCCGGCGTCACCACCGGCGAATGGGGCTGGACGCTGCGCGAGGCTTTCGGCGAATACCGCGCGCCCACCGGCGTCGGCAACGCCATGCGTAACGACGTCACCGGCCTCGACGATATCCGCGCCGACGTCGATCGCGTCTCGAAGAAGCTTGGCCGCCGCCTCACCTTCCTGGTCGGCAAGCCCGGCCTCGACGGCCATTCCAACGGCGCCGAGCAGATCGCGGTGCGCGCGCGCGATGCCGGCATGCAGGTGGTCTACGAAGGCATCCGCCTCACGCCGGAGGAAATCGTCGACGCCGCGCGCAAGCAGAAGGCGCACGTGGTCGGGCTGTCGGTGCTGTCCGGCAGCCACCTGCCGCTGGTCGAGGACGTGGTCGGGCGCATGAAGCAGGCCGGCCTCGACGTGCCGGTGGTGGTCGGCGGCATCATTCCGCCGGAGGACGCGGCCGAACTGGAAAAAGCCGGCGTCGCCGCGGTCTACACGCCGAAGGATTTCGAGCTCAACCGCATCATGGCGGACGTGGTGCGCATCGTGGAACGAGCGAACGGCGCGGGTAACGTTTAGGCCGCCGGACGCACGACCTGCAAGCGCACCCGAAGACCGGCACGCGTTGCAATATCCATCAGTGCATCAAGACTGAATTTATTGATACGCCCGCGCAGCAGATCGTTCATGCGCGGCTGGGTCAGGCCGAGCTTCTTCGCGGCGGCGGCTTGCGTGCCGCCCCAGCCCGCGACCGCCTCGCGAATCGCAATCATCATTTCGGCGCGCGCTTTCATGCTTGCGGCCTTAGCGTGGACGGGTTCAATTGCATCCCAGAAGCTGGCGAATCTTTTTTTCTTCGATGGACGTTTCATCGTAATCAATATATCGGCTTTGATATAAACGTCTACCCTCTCGACGCCCCTCACCCGGCTCGCCGCTAATGCGGCTCGCCACCCTCTCCCCGCACGCGGGGAGAGGAAAGAGCCGCCAGCACCTGCGCCAATTTTCTTGGGCTCACCGGCTTGGTGAGATAGGCATTCATGCCGGCGGCGCGCGCGGCCACCTCATCGCCGCTTTCGTTGCGGCCGGAACTGCCGATCACCGGCACCTGGCCCGCCTTGCCCGGCAGCGCGCGGATGCGGCGCGTCGCCTCGATGCCGTCGAAACCCGCCAGCGCGACGTCCATCAGCACCGCGTCGTAGCTGCCGCGCTTGACCGCCGCCACCGCCACCTCGCCGGTCTCGGCGAAATCGGCGCGATGGCCGAGCTCGCGCAGGATGGTGTGCATCACCACGCGGCCGTAGGGATTGTCCTCGGCGCACAGGATCGACAGCGAGCGCGCGGTTTCCAGACGCGCGTCGCCGCGATCGTGCTTGCGACGGTCCTGCGCGCGCTCGACCAGCACGGAGAGGCGGAACTTGCTGCCTTGACCGCGTTTGCTGGTGACCGCGAGATCGCCGCCCATCGCCTTGGCGACGCGCTTGACGAACAGCAGTCCAAGCCCGGCGCCGCCATAGCGTTTGGCAATCTCGGCGCTCGCCTGTGCGAACGGACGGAACAGCAGATTCAATTCGCCCGGTGTCATGCCGATGCCGGTATCGGCGATGGTGAAGATCAGGCGCAGGCGGTTGCGCGCGGCCGGCGTCGCCTCGGCATTGAAGCTGACGACGCCCTCGTGGGTGAATTTCATCGCATTGTCGGCGAGATTTTCCAGCGCCGCGCGCAACCGCAACGCGTCGCCCGACACAAGCTCCGGCAGATCGCCGGCGATGGCGATCGTGGCCGTGACGCTCTTATTGCCGGCGCGCGCGCTGAGCGCCTGCGCCACCGCTTCGGCCAGCGCGCGCGGCGAGAACGGCTCGTTGCTCAAGACCAGGCCGGCGGTATCGGCGCGCACGGCATCGACGATCAAGGTGGCGAGCGCGGCCAGATGATCGGCGCCGCTCTTGATGGCGTTCGCCCAGTTGCGCTCGCGCGCGCCCAGATTGGAGGACGCGAGCAATTCGGCCAGCGCCACCATGCCGGTCAGCGGCGTGCGGATGTCGTGCGCGATGCCGGCGAGCGCGGCCTCGATCGCCGCCGGCGCCGCCAAAATCCGTACCTTGCGCGGACGCGCGCGCGTCGACGCACGTCGCCGGCGTTTGCTGGCCTTGGCCTTACGCGTGGACTTCGCCATTGGTCCCCGACCCGAGGGGGAGGATGGCACGGAAGCCGCGCTCAATCGAGCCCGACCCGCTGGCGTATGGCCGCCATGCCGGCGCCTTGCGCGCGCAACTCGCGCAAACCCGTGGCAAACGTGGATTTCGACAGCTTGCGGCCGTCGGCGTCGAGAATCAGCCGGTGATGGTGGTAGCGCGGCTGTGGCAGGCCAAGCAAAGCCTGCAACAGCCGGTGCACGCCGGTTGAATGGAACAGGTCGCAGCCGCGTACCACGTCGGTGACGCCTTGCGCGGCATCGTCCACCGCCACCGCCAGGTGGTAGCTGGTCGGCGTCTCCTTGCGCGCCAGGATGACGTCGCCCCAGGCCGAAGGATCGGCGGCAATGGTGCCGATTTCGCCGGCAGGTCCGGCGCCTGTCTCGTTCCAGGTTAGCGGGCCCACACGTTTGAGCGCCGTCTGCATGTCGAGCCGCAACGCATAAGGTTCGCCGGCCGCCATGCGGCGGGCGCGCTCGGTCGCGCTCATCGACTTCGCGTCGCCCGGATAGAGCGGCGCGCCGTCGGGATCGCGCGGCCAATTCCCGCCCCGCATCTCCACCAGCCGCGCGATTTCGGTGCGGCTTTCGAAACTCGGATAGACCAAATCCAGCGCCTCGAGCCGGGCCAGCGCCGAGCGATAATCGTCGTAATGCTCCGACTGCCGCCGCACCGGCTGTTCCCAGTGCAGCCCGAGCCAGGCGAGGTCCTGGTAAATGGCGGCTTCGAACTCCGGCCGGCAACGGGTCGCGTCAATGTCCTCGATGCGCAACAGCAGCCGCCCGCCGGCGGCACGCGCCATGTCGGCATTAAGCAGCGCGGACAGCGCATGGCCGAGATGCAGATAGCCGTTGGGCGATGGAGCGAAGCGGAAAACGGGTGGCATGGCTTTTCTATTTATCGTCTTGCTTGCTACACCGATAGCGCATGACCCACTTCCTCCATACCCAGGCCGATCTGGAAGCCGCGCTGCCGCTGCTGATCCTGCGCGATCCACGGCTCAAGCCGGTCGCCGAGAAAGCCGGCACCTTCGCGTTGCGCCGGCGCGAGGCGGGATTCGCCGGCCTGTGCGCCATCGTGTGCGGCCAGCAATTATCGACGGCGAGTGCGGCCGCCATCCGCGCCCGCCTGTTCGCGGCGTTCGATCCGTTTCATCACGACACGGTGCGCCGCGCGCGCGCCGACAGGCTCAAGCGGCTCGGCCTGTCGGCGGCCAAGATCAAGTCGATCCGCGAAATCGGCAAGGCGGTGGCCAAGGGCCGCATCGACCTGACCCAAGTCGGCAACATGGACGCCGATGCCGCGCATGCCGCACTCACCGCGCTGCACGGCGTCGGCCCCTGGACCGCCGACATCTATCTGCTGTTCTGCCTCGGTCATGCCGACGCCTTTCCATCCGGCGACCTGGCGGTGCAGGAATCCGCCCGCATCGCGCTTCGGCTGCGCAAGCGCCCGGACGCCAAGGCGCTCTTGAGGATCGCCGAGGCCTGGCGGCCGTGGCGCGGAGTGGCGGCGCATCTGCTGTGGGCCTATTATCACGTGGTGAAACGGCGCGAGGGCATATCGCTTCAGCCGGCGGCAAGGAAACCGACAACGAAGAAAAAAGCTCCCACAAGGAAATCCGGAAATGGCTGAACTCGACGGCCCAAAACTTGATGGGCCAAGACTTGAGCCGCGTTCGGGCAAGGCTAGACAATTGGTGGTGTTCCTGCACGGCTATGGCGCCGACGGCAACGACCTAATCGAGATCGGCCGCGCCTGGCTAGGCCTGCTGCCGGACGCCGCTTTCGTGTCGCCGCACGCGCCGCGCCCTTGCGGACAGGCCCCGGTCGGGCGCGAATGGTTTGCGCTGACGTTTCGCGATCCCAACGAACGCTGGGCCGGCGTCAACGCCGCCGCGCCGATGCTGAATGCGTTCCTCGACGCCGAACTCAAGCGGCGCAACCTGCCGCCGCAGGCTTTGGCGCTGGTCGGCTTTTCCCAGGGCACCATGATGGCACTGCATGTCGGCCTGCGCCGCGCCGTGCCGCCCGCGGCCATCGTCGGCTATTCCGGCATGCTGATCATGCCGGGCGACGCCATGACCGATGCCTTCGCGGCCGAGATCGTCGCGCGCCCGCCGGTGCTGCTGATCCACGGCGACGCCGACGACCTGATCCCGGTGCAGTCGATCTTTCATGCGGCGCAAGGACTGGCCGCGCTGGAAGTGCCGGTGCAATGGCACATCTCGGCCGGCGTCGGCCACGGCATCGACCAGGAAGGCCTGCGCCACGGGGGGCAGTTTCTGGCAAGGCAGATGACTGGCAGAACATGAGTTTCTGCCGGTCCTTAGTGCCAAGGCAAGTGCAATTCGCTTTGTAATCTGCTATATTTTTACAATGCTTGACCTGGAACAAATCAATCAAATTGTCAGCGACGTGGCAACGCACAACCTGGGTGCAAAAGCTGTTAAGTGGACTGATAGTCAGTCCACAACCGATTCCGAGGGGCAGGCTGCGCTACGCATAACAATTGTGCTCGCACCAGACGTCGCAAAAAAACTAAAAGGCGATGCCGTGTTGAACACTTTAGTTGAAGTCCAGGATCGCCTCCGCGAAGCTGGCGAGGAACGATTTCCAATTCTCGAATATGGAACGGAAGACGAGCTATTCGCCAGCGACAGTTCTGAACCCTGAACATTTTTTTGAGCAGGCTGATCGGCTCATTGCTCCTCCCCCAGCGGGGCCGCCGCGGCAAGTCGATCTGAGGCGAGCAATTTCCGCAGCCTACTACGGTGTTTTCCACGCAATCTTAGCCGCAGCCGCCGACCAAGTCATTGGCGTGACAAAGCGTACAACGAGCCAATATGCGCTCGTTTACAGGAGTATCGACCACAAGACGCTTCGTGAAGTCTGCTCGGAAGTGAAGAAGCAAACATTGGGCGCAAAATATGCGCGGTATGCGCCGACCAAAGGATTTAGATCAGACATCAAGGCATTTGCGGCGGCCACCCTGGAATTGCAGGAGAAGCGACATGCCGCCGATTACGACCCCTCTATCCGGGTATATAGTTCGGACGCGCTCCTCGCAGTCAACACCGCTCGAACTGCACTGAAGCGCCTCGCCGGCGCCAACGCCGCCCAACGCAAGGTATTCCTAAGCCTACTCCTGTTTCAGCCCCGGTAGCGCCGCTGCGGTAGCGCCCTTGGGGTACCCCCCCACGCCGGCTTCACAATCCCGTCACGCTGCCCTATTAATAGGGCCGTTAGCTGCGTGGCGGCAGCCCTAAAGCATGATCCATTTTAATTGAATCGGATCATGCTCTAGATTCTTTGTTGGTCGCATTTTCTACGGCGAACCGGTTCCCACTTCGCCGGAAAATGCTCCGAGGAGGTCGAGGAGCGTCGCTTGAACGTGCACGTTTCGCCCAGCGGTTTCCCCGCTTTGGTGCTCAATGCGGATTTCAGACCGCTGAGCTATTATCCGCTTTCGCTGTGGTCGTGGCAGGACGCGATCAAGGCGGTGTTCCTCGAACGCGTCAACATCGTCGCCAATTACGACCGCGCGGTGCACAGCCCCAGTTTCGAGATGAAGCTGCCGAGCGTGGTTTCGCTCAAGACCTATGTGAAGCCGTCGACTCACCCGGCCTTCACCCGCTTCAACGTGTTCCTGCGCGATCGCTTCTCCTGCCAGTATTGCGGCGACCGCGACGACCTCACCTTCGACCATCTGATTCCGCGCTCGCGTGGCGGACACACCACCTGGGACAATGTGGTGGCCGCCTGCTCGCCCTGCAATCTGCGCAAGGGCAGCCTGACGCCGAACGAAGCCAAGATGTGGCCGTCGCAGATGCCGTTCCAGCCCACGGTATATCACCTGCACCGCAACGGGCGGCTGTTCCCGCCCAACTACCTGCACGAAAGCTGGCTCGACTATCTCTATTGGGATACCGAGCTCGAGCCATAAGACGCCGCTCCTTGACCGCGCATTGGGGATCGCCATGACCGGCCTGCTGCCTCGTCGTCGCGGCGCGCTGCTGCCGGCGGCTATCGTTCACATGGCGCTCGCCGTGACGATGAGCGCGTCCTTCGCGCAGCAGGCACCCGTTTCCGCCGGCCCGGCCGATCCGAAACTGATCGAAGATCTGGTCGCCGCCGGCCGCATCCTCGCCGACCATGGCCTGCTCGACGGCTGGGGCCACGTGTCCGTCCGGCACAATAAGGACCCGAACCGCTATCTCATGGCACGCGGGCTGTCGGCCGAGCTCGTGACCGCGAAAGACATCATCGAGTTCGATCTCGATAGCCGGCCCGTCGACACGCACGGTTTGCCAATGTCGGCGCTCTTCACCGAACGGTACATCCATGGCGAGATCTACAAGCGGCGTCCCGACGTGATCGCGGTGGTGCATACGCACGCGCCCTCGCTGATCCCGTTCGGCGACACCAAGGTGCCGCTGCGGCCGATGTATCACCGCGCCGCCTTCATCGCATTCGGCATTCCGGTGTTCGAGATCCGTGAGCGTGCCGGCATGACCGACATGCTGATCCGCAACGCCGCGCTTGGCCGCAACCTTGCCGAGGCGCTCGGCGATCATCCCGCCGTGCTGATGCGCGGGCATGGCGCGGCCATCACCGCACCGTCGCTGCAACGGGTGGTGAGCCGCACCATCTTCCTCTCGCTCAATGCGACCTTGCAGGCGGACGCGATGCGGATGAATGCGCCGATTACCTATCTTGACCTGGAGGAAGCCCGCCTGATCGAAGCGCGCGAGGGCCATGGGCTCGCCCGCACCTGGGAAGGCTGGAAACGCAAGGCCATGGCGAAGCCTTAAAGCGTTAACCGCGAGCCGCATGAGGCCCGCCGATTCGCCTGAATTCGCAATAATTTGACGCGCGTCAATGACTTTGCCGGCCGGTTCGCCATCGTGCACATGGGGCGCGAAGCGGAGTTCGGCAATGAACAAGCCCGTGGCTACCGGAACGGCGCAAATCGACATCCCGGCGCCGGCTGCGCTCACACCGAAGCTCGGTGCACCGGCCCGTTCGCCGTTTCGAAAAATCCTGGCAGCCGCAACGCTGCTGGTTTTGCTGCTGGTGTCCGCATTCGCCTGGTGGACGCTGGGGACGACAAGTCCGGTAAATTATACGACCGTGCCGGTCACGCGTGGCGCCATATCCCGCGGCGTGACCGCGACCGGAACCGTCAATCCCGAACTCACCATTATCGTCGGCACCTACGTGTCCGGCGTCATTCAGCAGTTGTTCTGCGACTACAACACGCAGGTGAAAAAAGGCCAGGTCTGCGCCCGCATCGATCCGCGCCCCTATCAGTCCATCGTCGATCAGAACAAAGCCAATCTCGCGGTCGCCCGGGCCCAGCTCGAAAAAGACAAGGCCAACCTCACCTACACCAAGCTCGCCTTCGAACGCGCCAGCCGGCTGGCGCAGACCAACGCGGTCTCGCAGGATGCAGTCGATACAGCCCGGAGCGCCTACGCGCAGGCGCAGGCGCAACTCGCTTTCGACGAGGCCACCATCCAGCAGCGCCAGGCCGCGCTCGATGCCGCGCAGGTCAATCTCGACTACACCGACATCGTCTCGCCGGTGGAAGGCACCGTGGTTTCGCGCAATGTGACCATGGGGCAGACGGTGGCGGCGAGTTTTCAGACCCCGACCTTGTTCCTGATCGCCACCGACCTCGCCCGCATGCAGGTCGACACCAATGTCAGCGAAAGCGACATCGGTGGCATCAAGCTCGGCGACAAAGCGACGTTCACCGTCGACGCCTATCCCAAGCGCTCATTCGGCGGCAGCGTGGCGCAAGTGCGCCAATCTCCGCAGAC
>JACQDO010000423.1 GCA_016201085.1 Hyphomicrobiales bacterium
ACCATCGGCGGCGGCACCGCGCAGGTGTTGCGCACGCTGGTCGCCTCCAGGATGCTCGGCTGGAAACTGCCGCAGACGCGCGACGGCTATGCGGACAAGACGCCGATACGCGACGCCGCGGAGTGACCATGCACCCTCTGTTCGCGAGCGCCCGTGAAGCGCAAACCATCGCCATCTGGTTCGTCCATGCCGGCAATGCCGATTCCGTCCTGCAAGGCTTGAGCGCGCCGGAGCGGGCCTTCATCAAATCAGCCGGCTTCGAGCCGAAACCGGGCCGGCTGCTATTGCTGCCGGCCGCCGACGGCAAGCTTGGCGGCGCGCTGTTCGGCATCGAGCGCCCCGGCGATGTACCGATCGACCCGTTCCGGCCGGGACAACTGTCCGGTCTGCTGCCGCCGGGCAGCTATCGCTTCGCCAACGCCCCGCATGACGCGCGGCTGGCCGCTTTGGCCTTTGTCTTGAATGCCTATCAATTCAGCCGCTATCGCAAGGCGGAGGCGCGCAACGTGCGGCTGGTGCTGCCGGACGGCGTCGACGGCGAGGATCTTTCCCGCATGATCGAAGGCGTCACGCTCTGCCGCGATCTCATCAACACGCCGTCCAACGACATGGGTCCGGCCGAGCTGGAGGCCGCCGCCCGCGCGCTGGCCCAGCAGCACGGCGCCGCCCTGCAGGTGACGGCGGGCGAGGCGCTCGGCAAGCAATTTCCGCTGGTCGCCGCGGTCGGCGCCGGTTCGCCGCGCGCGCCAAGGCTGATCGATCTGACCTGGGGCAAGGCGAGCGATACGAAGATCACGCTGGTCGGCAAGGGCGTGTGCTTCGACACCGGCGGTCTCGACATCAAGAACGATGCCGGCATGCTCAACATGAAGAAGGACATGGGCGGGGCGGCCACCGCGCTGGCGCTCGCGCATATGATCATGGCGCGCGGGCTGAAGGTGCGGCTGCGCGTGATCGTGCCGGCGGTGGAGAATTCGATTTCCGGTGCGAGCTTCCGTCCGCGCGATATCTACAAGTCGCGCAAGGGCCTCAGCGTCGAGATCGGCAATACCGACGCCGAGGGCCGCCTGGTGCTCGCCGACGCGCTGGCGCTCGCCGACGAGGATAATCCGGCGCTGATCGTCGATTTCGCCACGCTGACAGGCGCGGCACGGGTGGCACTGGGGGCAGAGCTGCCGGCCGCCTTCACCGACGACGATGCGCTGGCGGCCGAATTTTCCGCCGCAGGCAGCGCGGAGAACGATCCGGTGTGGCGGCTGCCGCTGTGGCGCCCCTACGAGCAGATGCTCGATTCGAAAGTTGCCGATACCAATAATGTCAGCACCGGCGGCCAGGGCGGCGCCATCACCGCGGCGCTGTTCTTGCGCAAATTCGTCGCCGCGAAATCCTGGCTGCATCTCGATATCTTCGCCTGGTCGCCGGCGGCCAAGCCCGGGCGGCCGGAAGGCGCCGAATGCCAAACGGCACGCGCGCTCTACGCGATGCTCAAAGCACGTTATTCATAGCGCATGATCCCGAAAAGCGGGAACCGGTTTTCGGATAAGATCATGCGCAAAGGATAAAGTATGGTCGCGCTCGATCCCCGCACCAACGCCTTCCGGCCCGAGATCGCGGCCAAGCATCTGCAAGGCCAGGTCGAAGCCGCGCGCTTCGTCGAGGGTACGCGCCATCGGGTGAACGAGCCGGTCGCGGCCATGCGGCGCGCGCCGTCGCACGAAGCGCGGCTCGACACCCAGGCGCTGCTCGGCGAAACCGTGACGGTGTACGAAACGAACGAGGAAGGCTGGGCCTGGGGCCAGCTGGAGGCTGACGGTTATGTCGGCTGGCTGTCGGCCAATGCGCTTGCGCCTTCGGGCGCGGCACCGACCCACAAAGTCGCGGTGCCGCGTACGCTTGTCTTTCCCGGACCGGACATCAAGCTGCCGCCGGTGACGGCGCTGCCCATGGGCGCGCGGCTTACCATCGCGCGCCAGGACGAACGCTTTGCCGTCGATGCCGCCGGCTGGCATGTGCCATCGGTGCACCTGGCGCCGCTCAAAGCGCGGCAGCCGGATTTCGTCGCGGTTGCCGAGCGTTTCCTCAACGCGCCCTATCTATGGGGCGGCAAGACATCGCTTGGGCTGGACTGCTCGGGACTGGTGCAGGTCGCATTGCAGGCCGCGGGCGTGAGCTGCCCGCGCGACAGCGACATGCAGGAGCTGGCGCTCGGCACCGTGTCGTCGCTCGCGCAACTGCGGCGCGGCGATCTCATGTTCTGGAAAGGCCATGTCGCCGTCGCGCGCGATCCCGAAACGCTGATCCACGCCAATGCGCACCATATGATGGTGGCGAGCGAGCCGGTCGCCGATGCCGTCGCCCGCATCAAGGCGGCGGGCGGCGAAGTGACGAGCGTGAAGCGGCTGGTTTCCTCATCCTGAGAGCCTGACCGAAAAAGCGGCCAGGCTCTCAGGACGAGGCTAACGGTCACTGCGCCACCACGCCCTCGGGCGCGGTCTCCAGATTGAAGGCGGCGGCGAACAGCGCGCGCGTGTAGTCGCTCTTCGGGTTCTTAAATAGATCGGCGGCGGCGCCCTCTTCCACCATCTTGCCGTTGCGCAGCACCAAGAGCCGGCTGGCCAAGGCCGCCACCACGCGCAGGTCGTGCGAGATGAACATGTAAGTGAGATCGCGTTTCTTCTGCAAATCGCGCAACAGATCGACCATCTGCGACTGGATCAGCATGTCGAGCGCGCTGGTCGGCTCGTCGAGCACGATGAAGGTCGGCTCCAGCGCCAGGGCGCGGGCGAGCGCGATGCGCTGGCGCTGGCCGCCGGAGAATTCATGCGGATAGCGGTCGCGGGTGTCGGCATCGAGCCCGACATCGGTGAGCGCCGCCACCACGCGGTGCTGGCGCTCGTCCTCCGCCAGCTTCGGATGATGCACCCGCAGGCCTTCTTCGATGATGTCGGACACCGACATGCGCGGTGACAGCGAGCCATAGGGGTCCTGGAACACGATCTGCATGTCGCGGCGATAGGGCCGCATCTCCTTGAACTTGAGGCCCTGGATGGTGTGCCCCATGAACACCACCGGACCGTCCGACGAGATCAGCCGCAGGATCGCGAGACCCAGCGTGGTCTTGCCGGAGCCGCTCTCGCCCACCACGCCGAGCGTCTCGCCCTTGCGCACTTCGATGCTGACGCCGTCCACCGCCTTGATGTGGCCGACCACCTTGCGCAGCACGCCGCGCTTGATCGGGAACCAGACCTTGAGGTTGTCGGTCGAGACCACGATCGGCGCATCCGGCTTGGGCGGCGCCGGATCGGGCTTCGGCTCGGCGGCAAGCAGCGCGCGCGTGTAGGGATGCTCGGGAGTCGTGAAGACGCGCTCGACCTCGCCCTGCTCGACGATCTTGCCCTGCTGCATGACGCAGACTCTGTCGGCGAGCTTGCGCACAATGCCGAGATCGTGCGTGATGAACAGCATCGACATGCCGAGCCGTACTTGCGTGTCCTTCAAGAGTTTGAGAATCTGCGCCTGCACAGTGACATCGAGCGCGGTGGTCGGTTCGTCGGCGATCAGCACCCGCGGGTTGAGCGCCACAGCCATCGCGATGAGCAACCGCTGGCGCATACCACCGGAGAACTGGTGCGGGTAGGAATCGACCCGTTCCTCCGGCTG
>JACQDO010000424.1 GCA_016201085.1 Hyphomicrobiales bacterium
CAGCGCCTTCGCCACCAGCTCCTTGCCGGTGCCGGATTCGCCGGAGATCATCACGGTCAAATCGGTCTGCATCAGCCGCGCCAGCACGCGGTAGATTTCCTGCATCGCCGGCGAGCGGCCGACCAGCGGAATGGCGTCGAAGTCCTCGGTCTTGGCGACCGCCGGCCGCTTTTCTTTCGGCTCGGCGAGCGCGCGTCCGACAATGGCGATCAGTTCCTTGAGATCGAACGGCTTCGGCAGATATTCGTAGGCGCCGCGCTCGGAGGCGCGGATCGCGGTCATGAAGGTGTTCTGCGCGCTCATCACGATGATCGGCAGATCGGGGCGCGCCTTGCGGATGCGCGGGATCAGATCGAAGGCGTTCTCGTCCGGCATCACCACGTCGGTGATCACCAGATCGCCGTCGCCCTGGCTGATCCAGCGCCACAGCGTGGCGGCATTGCCGGTCGAGCGCACTTCGTATCCGGCGCGCGAGAGAGCCTGATTGAGGACGGTGCGGATCGCGGCATCGTCATCGGCAACCAATATGCTTCCGGTCGGCATCGTACGGCCTCACGAGCTCGGGAGGGGCGAGGCATCGTCCGATGCACCCCCCTCGCCGCTGTAAATGGGCATCAGTACGCGAAACACCGTCCGGCGCGGTTGCGATTCGCATTCGATGATGCCGCCATGGTCGCCCACGATCTTGGCCACCAGCGCCAGGCCCAGCCCGCTGCCCGACTGCTTGGTGGTGACGAAGGGATCGAACAGATGCGGCATGAGATCTTCCGGCACGCCCGGACCGTTGTCCTTGACGCTGAATTCGAGCGGCAGCGACACGCGCGCCTTGCTGCCGGGCACCGACAGCCGCACGCCGGGGCGGAACGCGGTGGCGAGATGAATCTCGCCGTCAATGACGCCTTCGCCGATCGCCTCGCAGGCGTTCTTCACCAGATTGAGAAACACCTGAACAAGCTGATCGCGATTGGCCAGCACCGGCGGCAGCGAGGGATCGTACTCCTCGACGAATTTGATGTGGCGGGCAAAGCCCGACTGCGCCAGGCGTTTGACGTGGTCGAGCACGACATGGATGTTGACCGGCGCGCGGCCGACCGGGCGCTCGTCGGCGAACACCTCCATGCGGTCGACCAGCTTCACGATGCGGTCGGTCTCGTCGCAGATCAGCTTGGTGAGCTGGCGATCGTCGTCGCCGGCCGATTGTTCGAGCAGTTGCGCCGCGCCGCGAATGCCCGACAGCGGATTCTTGATCTCATGCGCCAGCATGGCGGCGAGCGCGATCACCGAACGGGCGGCGCCGCGATGCGTGAGCTGGCGATCCATCTTGTCGGCGATGGTACGTTCCTGCAGCATCACCACCACGTGCTCGGGAAATTCAACGAGCGGTCCGACATAGAGATCGACCAGCCGTTCGCCCGGATTGCGCGGGGTCGCCAGATCGACCTTGTATTCGTTCACCGCCGAACCGCGCTGGCGCACCTGCTCGATCAGCGTGAGCAAGGGCGAGCCGAACGGCACCAGATCGCGCAACATGTGCCGGCGCAGCATCGGGATCGAGGCTTCGAAGAACTGCTCGGCCGCCACGTTGGCATCGGCGATCTTGCCGTCCGGCGAAACCATGATCACCGGATGCGGCAGCGCATGCAGCATGGCGTCGGCCGGCGTGCTGATGCTGGCGGAGACGGCCTGGGCGCGGCTCATGCGGCGGCCCTCCAGGCGAAATCGTCATAGGCATCGGCCAGCAGGCGGCGCGCCTGCGCCGGCTGTTCGGCGGTCAGCACGCGGGAGCGATGGCGTTTGAGCAGTTCGCTTGAGACGCCGGCGCTGGTGGCGGCGCAATCGAGCGCCCAGGCCAGATGCTTGCGGGCGTGGCGGCGGCCGATTGTCATGCCGTGATGTTCGATCATCTCGTCGTACAGCGCATCGGTCAGTGCCAGTTGTTCCGCGAGCGGCGGCGTCGTTTCGCGCACGCCGGTCGCCAGATAGCGCGCCACCTGCCCCGGGAACCAGGGCCGGCCTTGCGCCGCGCGTCCGACCATCACCGCGTCGGCGCCGGAGGCGACCAGCGCGCGGGTGGCGTCGTCGAACGAACGAATGTCGCCATTGACCGCGACCGGGATAGCGACGGCCTGTTTCACCGCGCGCACCGCCGCCCAATCGGCGCCGCCATCGAAGAACTGACAGCGGGCGCGGCCATGCACGGTGATCATGCGCACGCCGGCGTCTTGCGCGCGCCGCGCCAGCTCCGGCGCATTGATGTTGGCCGTGTCCCAGCCGAGCCGCATCTTGAGCGTCACCGGCACCTGAGCGGCGCCGACCGTGGCCTCGATCAGGCCGAGCGCGTGATCGAGATCGCGCATCAGCGCCGAGCCGGCGGCGCCGTTGGTGACCTGCTTGGACGGGCAGCCCATGTTGATATCGACGATCTGCGCGCCTTGCGCCGTGGCGATGCGGGCGCCTTCCGCCATCCAATGCGGCTCACAACCGGCGAGCTGCACCACCTGGATGGCGACGCCGCGTCCCTGACTGCGTGTGCGTGCCTCGCGCTGGCCCTCGGCCAGGTAAGCACTGGCAATCATTTCCGATACCACCAGCCCTGCCCCCAGCCGCTCGGCCAGGCGACGGAACGGCGCGTCGGTGATCCCCGACATCGGGGCCAAAATTACGCGGTTTGGCACAGACACCGCGCCAATCGATAGCGGCACCGCCGGAAACGGAGGGTTTTCACCCGTATTGGACCGATTGCCTACCATTTAGGCGTCCTTATTCAATGCTCATAGTTTAGACAATTCGGTAGTAAGTGCAAGTGCTGCACTGCAATAATTTGTTGATTTTCAACGCCTCGGTTAAAGCCAGTGCACCAGTTCGGAGTGGCCTCCATATGCCTGATGTTGCCGCCGTTGTTGTTGCCGCCGGGCGTGGAACTCGCGCCGCGGGCGGCGATCTGCCCAAGCAATTCCGGCGGATCGGCGGCGAAACCATGCTGCGGCGGACGCTGTCCATGTTCGTCGCACACGCCAACGTCGGCCGCGTGCAGCCGGTGATTCACTCCGAGGATCTCGCGCTCTATCGTGACGCAGTGGCCGGTATCGATACGCTGGCGCCTGCTTACGGCGGCGCTACGCGGCAGGCCTCGGTACGTGCCGGCCTGGAAGCACTCAGCGCCAAGCCGCCCGACATCGTGCTGATCCACGACGCGGCGCGGCCGTTCGCCAGCGCCGCACTGGTGTCGCGCGCGATCGAAGCCGCCGCCGCGACCGGTGCCGCCATCCCGGCGTTACCAGTGACCGACACCGTCAAGACCGTCAACATCGACAACATCGTGCAACAGACGCTCGACCGCACCACGCTGCGGCTGGTGCAGACGCCGCAGGGCTTCGACTTCGCCGCGCTGCTCGCCGCGCATCGCCGCGCCGCCCGCGAGGCCCGTGAGGATTTCACCGACGATGCCGCGCTCGCCGAATGGGTCGGCATGAAAGTCGCGGTGTTTGCCGGCGAGCCCGGCAACATCAAGATCACCAATGCGGAAGACTTCGCGCGCGCCGAGGCGATGCAGTTCGCCGCGCAATTTACGGAACTTGGCGATGTGCGCACCGGCACCGGCATCGACGTGCATGCCTTCGGTCCCGGCAATCACGTCACGCTCGGCGGCATCAAAATCGCGCACGGACAGGCGCTGACCGGCCATTCCGACGCCGACGTCGCGCTGCATGCGCTCACCGATGCCATTCTCGGCGCGCTGGCCGAGGGCGATATCGGCGCGCATTTCCCACCCAGCGATGCGCAATGGCGCGGCGCCGCATCCGACCGCTTTCTCAAGTTTGCGGTCGAGCGCGTGATCGCGCGTGGCGGCCGCGTCGCGCATCTCGATCTCACCATTGTGTGCGAGGCGCCGCGCATCGGGCCGCAGCGCGACGCCATGCGGGCAGCGATAGCCGAGATTGCCGGCATCGATGTGAGCCGGGTGGCGGTGAAGGCGACCACCAGCGAGAAACTCGGCTTCACCGGCCGCGGTGAAGGCATCGCGGCTTACGCGACCGCCACGGTGCGGCTGCCGTGGGGTTCGCCATGACCGAGGCACTGCGCGCCGCCGCCACGGCCGTGCTGGCGGCCGCCCGCGCGCGCGGCTTGAAAATCGCCACCGCCGAATCCTGCACCGGCGGCCTGGTGGCGGGCGCGCTCACCGAGATCGCCGGCTCGTCCGACGTGTTCGATCGCGGCTTCGTCACCTATTCGAACACGGCCAAGCAGCAGGTGCTGGGCGTGCCGGCTGATATCTTGCGCGAGCATGGCGCGGTCAGCCGCGAGACCGCCGAGGCGATGGCGCGCGGCGCGCTCGGCAAGGCAAAGGCCGATGTCGTGGTCGCCATCACCGGCATCGCCGGTCCCGGCGGCGGCGGGCCCGGCAAGCCGGTCGGGCTGGTGCATTTCGCCGCAGCGTCGCGCGCCGGCAAGCTCACGCATCGTGAGGCGCGCTACGGCGATATCGGGCGCAGCCTGGTGCGAGAGAAATCCGTGCTGCAAGCGCTGGCGATGCTCAAGGCGCTGGCGGAAAAATGAAACGCAGCCTTGTCCTTACCATCGCGGCTTTCACAGCGAGCGGCGCCGCACAATGGCAGCCGGCGCTGGCCTCGACGCCGGTGCCCAGGATCTTTGTCGGCTGCGTGTCGAACGGCGTGTACACAAACGAGGACGGCTATGTCATCCGCATACACCAGTCCGGCGGCGCATTGCTGAATCTGTCACAATGGGAAAAGAAAATGTTGCGCATCTCCGGCAATCTGCTGCCGGGGGATAATTTCTATCTGACGGCAGCGCCGGTTGTTGTCGGTCCGTGTAAATAAAACGACGGCTAGGCCGTCTTGCGCCCGTAAACTTTGTCGGCGCGCTGCTCGGTTAGGGCTACTTTGGGGCTTGAATACTAGATGGGGTCTTTTGTGTGCTTAATCCGACTATCGAAGCACGCACATCAATCATTCCCCAAATGAACAAAAAAAGTGACGCCAGAGACATAACGACAGCGATGACGTGCGAGGCCGTATATAGGTTCCTTAAAAATGTCGAGAGACCTGTATCAACTACATATGGCGCTTGAAATATTCTTTTACGAAAACCCACTCTCGCTGCCGCACAATAGTTTGTCAGGTAAATGAATGCGAGTGCGCCGACACCTGATGCTACGCCTGATGCAAACCACATTAAACTGCTCGTAATGTCAGTGACTTGCTTTATTCCGACAACATCCTTTCCAACCAATCCACCTATAAATGCAAGAATCGCAACGGCCGCACCACCGTTCACAATAATGCTCGTTTTAACAGTAACCTCAGCTGATTTTGATGCAGCCTCTAAAAATGTTCTATGCAAGCCTGCTTCGCGATCATGCGTTCGCTGCGCTTCTTCCATTATGATTTTTGCGACATCACGTTCGCGTTCAAAATCTATATCGCTCACTGGCACCCTCCTATGAAGGTAGAGTAAACCCTTTGATGCTCAATTAGAGCTGGATGAAGCTCATCGACAAGAAATGCCTACATCTTCTATTGCTGCTTCCGTAACAGAAATTATATCCGCAGTCGCGATGTGATTTGCAACTTATTTAAGCCCGCGCTCTCCCGTAAACCTTGTCGGCCCGCCGCTCGAACGCCACGGCGAATTTGCGGAACGCGGTATCGAACATCGCGCCCATCAGCAGCGCCAGCGTACGGCTGCGGAATTCATAGTCGATGAAGAACTCGACTTCGCAGGCGTTCTCCGCCGTCGGACGAAACGTCCAGCGGTTCTGCAAGCGGCTGAACGGGCCGTTGAGATATTCCACCAGGATTTTCAGGTTCGGCCGGTCGCACGTGACGCGGCTGGTGAAGGTCTCGCTGACGATCTTGTAGGCCACCGTCATGTCGGCGACCAGTACGCTGACGCCCTCGCCTTTGTCGGTGCGGCTCTTCACCCGCAGCGCGCTGCACAGCGGCACGAACAGCGGATATTTATCGACGTCGGCCACCAGCTCGAACATGTCCGCGGCGGAGTGCCGGACGCGGCGCTTGGAGGAGAATTGCGGCATCAG
>JACQDO010000425.1 GCA_016201085.1 Hyphomicrobiales bacterium
GCATCGTCGGCTTCACGCCCTCCTCCGGCGACCGCCCGGTGCGGCAGGAGAGCAATACCTCGGACATCTTCCGCGTCACGCTCGATCCCGGCACCGTCATCACCTTCGTCGCCGAACTGCGCACCGACAGACTGCCGCAAATTTATTTGTGGGAGCCGGACGCCTACAAGGACAAGGTCAACAGCCTGACGCTGTACCAGGGCATCGTCATCGGCATCGCCGGCCTGCTGGCGCTGTTCCTCACCATCCTGTTCGTGGTCAAGGGCTCGGTGATGTTCCCGGCCGCCGCCGCGCTCGGCTGGGCGGTGCTCATCTACATCGGCATCGATTTCGGATTCTGGGGCAAGGTGTTCGACATGTCGGCCGGCGCCGAGCGCGTCTGGCGCGCCTGCGGCGAGGCGATCCTGTCGGCGACGTTGCTGGTGTTCCTGTTCGCCTATCTCAATCTGTCGCGCTGGCATGTGCGCTACGCTCACATCACCATCGCCTGGTTGGCCGCGCTCGCCGCGCTCATTGCCGTTGCCGTTTTTGATCCGGCGGTGGCCGCCGGCATCGCGCGCATATCGCTGCTCGGCATCGCGGTGTGCGGGCTGGCGCTGGTGATCTATCTCTCCACCCACGGCTTCGATCGCGCCGTGCTGCTGATCCCGACCTGGCTCTTGCTGGTGGTGTGGACGCTGGCCGCCGGGATGGCGGTGATCGGCTCCGTCACCAACGACATCATCGGCCCGGCGCTGCTCGGCGGCCTGGTGCTGATCGTGATGCTCATTGGCTTTACCGTCATGCAGCACGCCTTCGCCGGCGGCATCACGCACGGCATCGTTTCCGACGTCGAAAGACGTGCTCTCGCACTGACGGGCGCCGGCGACATGATCTGGGACTGGGATGTCTCCGCCGACAAGGTGTTCACCAGCCCGGAAACCGAGCACATGCTCGGCCTCAAGCGCGGCGCGCTGGAAGGCCCGGCGGCGCAATGGCTTGATGTGCTGCATCCGCTCGACCGCGACCGTTTCAGGGCCTCGCTCGACAGCGCGGTGGAGCAGCGGCGCGGCCGTCTTACCCAGGATTTCCGGCTGCGCGCGGCCGACGGCCACTATCTCTGGTTCGCGCTGAAGGCGCGTCCGGTGGTCGGTTCCGACGGCGAAGTGGTGCGCCTGGTCGGCACGCTGACCGACGTCACCGACTTCAAGAATGCCGAGGAACGGCTGCTGTTCGACGCGGTGCACGACAATCTCACCGGCCTGCCCAACCGCGAACTTTTCATCGACCGCATGGAGGCGGTGTTCGCCTTCGCCCGCTCCGATCCGCAGGTCAAGCCGTCGGTGATCGTGATCGACCTCGACCGCTTCAAGCAGGTCAACGACTCGGTCGGCATCGCCATCGGCGATTCCATCCTGCTCACCATCGCGCGCCGGCTCGGCCGCCTGCTCAAGCCGCAGGACACGCTGGCGCGATTGGCCGGCGATCAGTTTGCCTTGATCCTGATTTCGGAAAAAGAACCCGCGCGCATCGTAGCCTTCGCCGAAACCATGCGGCGCACCTTGCGCGCGCCGATCGCCTTCAACGACCGCGAAATCTTCCTCACCGCCTCGATCGGGCTGGCGCTGGCCGAGAATCAGCCGCATCGCACCGAGGAGGTGCTCAAGGATGCCGAGCTAGCGATGTATCACGCCAAGCGCATCGGTGGCGACCGCATCGAAATCTTCAAACCGGCCATGCGTTCGCGCAAGACCGACCGGCTGACCATGGAATCGGAATTGCGCCGCGCCATCGAGCGCCAGGAGATCAAGGTGCTGTACCAGCCGATCGTGCGGCTGGAGGATCGCGCTATTGCCGGCTTCGAGGCGCTGGCGCGCTGGGACCACCCCAAGATGGGCCGCCTGTCGCCGGCCGAATTCATCTCGATCGCCGAGGAAATCGGCCTTATCGTCGATCTCGGCCTGTTCGTGCTCGACCACACCGCCAAGCAACTGGCGGCCTGGCAGGCCGCCAACCGCGGCGGCGAGCCGGTGTTCGCATCCGTCAACGTGTCGTCACGCCAATTGCTGCGCCATGACCTGATCCAGGATCTGCGCGGCGTGCTGGGGCGCACGACGCTGGCACGCGGCACGCTCAAGCTCGAGATCACTGAATCGCTGGTGATGGAAAACCCCGAACATGCCGCGCAGATTCTCACCCGTATTCGCGAGCTCGGTGCCGGCTTATCTCTTGATGATTTTGGCACCGGCCATTCCTCGCTCGCCTATCTGCAGCGCTTCCCGTTCGACACCATCAAGATCGACCAGTCGTTTGTGCGCACCACCGCGCGCGGCACGCGGCCGGTGATCCTGCGTTCGATCATCGCCATGGCGCACGATCTCGGCATGGAAGTGGTGGCGGAAGGCGCCGAAACCGATTCCGACGCGGTCGAGCTCTACCAGCTCGGCTGCGAATATGCGCAAGGCTTCGCCTTTGGCGAGCCGATGAACGCGGAGGCCGCCGGCGAGATGCTTATGGACAAGCCGGCCCGCGCCAACCGCGCGCTCAAGGCGGTTGCGTCGGAATAACGCCACCCGCTCATTCCCGCGCAAGCGGGAATCCAGCCGCTCAAATCTCTGGGTCCCCGCTTTCGCGGGGACGAACGGCTAAGGGTTACGCGTGCCCTGCTTCGCTCGACAGCATGGCGAGATCGATGCCGATCTTGCGCAGCGCCTTTTCGTATTTGGCCTCGGTGTCGGGACTGAAGATCAGCTCCGGATCGGCGGCGCAGTGCAGCCAGCCGTTCTGCTGGATTTCCTGCTCGAGCTGGCCGGGCGCCCAGCCGGCATAGCCGAGCGCGAGGATGGCGTTGTGCGGCCCGGTGCCGCGCGCGATCGCCTTCAGGATGTCGAGCGTGGCGGTCAGGCAGATGCCCTCGTCGATCGGCAGCGTCGAGTTCTCGATGAAGAAGTCGGCCGAGTGCAACACGAAGCCGCGCCCGGTTTCGACCGGACCGCCCTTGAGCACCTTGACGGCCTGCGTGCCGGTCGGCATTTCGATCCGCTCGGCCGCCGGAATCACTTCGAGCTGCACCAGCAGATCGGGAAATTTGATGTTGGCCGCCGGCTGGTTGACGACGATGCCCATGGCGCCTTCGGTCGAATGCGCACACACATAGATCACCGCGCGGGTGAATCGCTCGTCGCCCATCGCCGGCATCGCGATGAGCATTTGCCCGTCGAGATAGCCGCGCGCCGGGGTCGTCTCTGCGGTTTTGCGCGATGACGTCATGATGCAAGATTACCCGATCGGCCCGACATTGGAAACGAAGCTGGCTGCCGAAAGTTCATTCAATCCCTGTCATATTCAAGGTGGTAATTATGGCGAAATCTCCGGCAATGTGCCGACTTGCCCCGATTTTGTTCACCCCCTCACAATGAATTCAGTGGCGCGCCATGGATTTAACGACTAGATCGGTCGCCATGAACGGTGTGCACAGATTAATTGGCGTCGCGCTGGCGGCATGCGGCGTCATGCTGCTGGGCGCTTCGGCGCATGCCGCCGATTCATCGCCGTGGAGCCAGGACAGCCGTTCAGGCGTTCGTCTGCTGGCCGGCGCCAACAAGACCGGCGAAGCGCCCCTGCGCGCCGGCATCGAGATCGAGCTGCAACCGGGTTGGAAGACCTATTGGCGCTACCCGGGCGATTCGGGCGTGCCGCCGCGCTTCGATTTTTCCGGTTCGGAAAATCTAAAAACCGCCAAGGTACTCTACCCAGCGCCGCATCTGTTCACCGACGAATCCGGCGACTCCATCGGCTACAAGGATGCGGTCATCTTTCCGGTGCTGATCGCACCTTTGCTGCCGGGCAAACCGGTCACGCTTCGCCTCAAGCTCGACTACGCCGTGTGCGAGAAGCTGTGCATCCCGGCGGAAGGCCGCGCCGAATTGACGCTGCGTGCCGGTGCCAGCAGCCTCGATGGCGCGCTCGCGGCAGCCGAGGCGCGCGTGCCCAAGTCCGTCAGCGCCGCCGCCGCCGGCCTCAGCCTGCGGCGCGTGAACGATACGGCCAAGCCGCTGATCGCCGTCGATCTCAAGGCCGACAAGGCGGTCGCGCTGTTCGTCGAAGGTCCGACGCCGGAATGGGCCTTGCCCATCCCGATGCCGGCGCAAGGCGCGCCGGCGGGCCACCGCCATTTCGGCTTCGAGCTCAACGGGCTGCCGCCGGGCGTCGACCCGAAGGGCCATTTCGAATTGACCTTCACGGTGGTCGATGGCGAGCACGCCATCGAGGTCAAGACTCATCTCGACTAATCCGCCGGCTGCGCTATTTTGCGGTCTCATAAAATTCAGGAGAGGACACCCATGCCCATCAA
>JACQDO010000449.1 GCA_016201085.1 Hyphomicrobiales bacterium
CGACGGCCATTATGCCGAGTCGCTGAAGACGCAGCCCGAGCAGCATGGCCGGGTCGAATTCCGTGAGTTCCGCGAGGCGCTGGCACAGCTGCCGGCCGACCAACGTGAGGCGCTGATCCTGGTCGGCGCCTCCGGTTTCTCCTACGAAGAAGCCGCTCATATCTGCGGCTGCGCGGTCGGCACCATCAAGTCGCGCGTCAATCGCGCGCGCACGCGGCTCGCCGAACTGCTGTCGATCGACGGCACCGACGAATTCGGCCCCGACCAACAAACCCGCGCGGTGCTGGCCGGCGGCAGGGAGTGAGCGGCGCCCAAGCCGTTCGGTTGCAAATACACCTCAACAACCGTATCTGGCGAAGATTATTCATAATTTATGCTGAATTTATCTCGTGGCGCTTGGGTATTAATTTACATTATAGCTCATCAATCTTTTACCTGGATGCACGCACTGCGCCACCTGTATTGTTCCCTTGCGGGCGATGATTTTCATGCAATCAGAGGCACTTTATCGAACGGCGATCCTGGCGAAGGTGTGCGCATGAGCGTCGCGCAATACAACGCCATGACGACTGGCTCCAAACCGTCCCGGCCATGAATCCGCGCCGGCAGCCGCCAACGAGACGGAGCTGGCTTTTTACGAGGCTCAGCCTCATAATTTTCCAATGGAAGTCCGCCACCTGCGATACTTCGTGGCCGTCGCGTCGGAACTTCATTTCGCGCGCGCAGCCGAGCTTTTGAACATCGCGGCTCCGACGCTCAGCGCGCAAATCAAGTCGCTTGAATCGCATCTCGGCGTCACCCTTTTCATGCGCAGCACGAAGAAAAAAGTCGAGCTGACCGACGCCGGCAGGCAATTCCAGAAGCGCGCGCTGGCATTGATCGAGAGCTTCGATCAAGCCGAGCGATTCGCGAAAGAGGCCGCGCGCGGCGAGGTCGGCGACGTCCGGCTCGGCTACGTCGTATCGGCCGCGACTGCCGGCCACGTCAAGAAAGCACTCGGTCTGGCGCGCGTCGCCCTGCCTAACGTCATGATCCACATTCGCCGGATGGAAACGCTTCCTCAAGTCAAGGCGATCAGCGCCGGCGCGCTCGATATCGGGTTCATGCGGAGCATGTATTCGTATCCGGTCGGAATAGATTCGTTCGACCTCCCCCGTCAGCGATTCTGCCTGGCGCTCCATCGCGATCATCCGCTGGCCACGCAAAAGCGAATAACGGCAGCGGTTTTGGCGAAGCAGAAATTCGTGGCCTATGAACTGGACGCCGAGATCGGCTTCTGGCGCAACATCACGGCCGTGCTGCCGCCCGGTACGATCCCGCAAATCGTCCAACGCGTGCCCGACGCGGTGTCACTATTGACGCTGATCAGCGCCAATGTTGGCATCTCGGTCATACCGGAATCGTTGATAAACGTCGCCGACAAGTCGGTGGTACTGCGACACATCGCGGGACCGCCTTCATACTCGGTCAACTCGGTGGTTTACCGGGTCGCCGAGCCCTCCCCGGCGGTGCGCGCAGTTGTCAAGGAATTCCGCAAGGCGTTCGCGTCGCGTTAACAGGTGACGCTCGACCGCGACGATCGCTACTTGTCGCCCAATTTGATGTCGGCGTCCTTGATCACCTTCGACCAAAGGATTTTGTCGTCGGCAATCTTCTTCGCCAGCACCTCCGGTGAGCCGCCTAGCGATCGGAATCCGAGTATGGCGAAATGTTTCTGCGCTTCTTCGCCGCGCAGGAAGTCGTTCACAGCAGTATTGAGCTTTTCGACGATGTCGCGCGGAAGGTTCGGCGGTCCGAATAGGCCAAACCAGGTGGATGCATAGACGCCAGGATATCCTGCCTCGCGCATCGAGGGAACGCCGGGCAGGAAGGCCAGCGGTTCCGCCGTCATGACGGCCAACAGCGGCGCCGCCTTGAGCTGCGGCGTGTAAGCGGCGACGGCGATGTCGATCTGCCCGCCCAAAAGGTCCGGCAGCATCGCCCCGCCGCTGCGATAGGCGATGTAGGTGCCGGCGATGCCGGAATTGGACGCCAGAAGCAAAGCGGCGAGATGCCCCATGGTGCCCGGGCCGGGATGGCCGATGTTAAGCCGTCCGGGGTTTTTCTTCGCCCAGTCGACCGTCTCGCGCACCGTATGGGCGGGAAATTTAGCGCCGCCGAGAATGACGTTGGGTGTGTCGCCGACCAGAACGATCGGGGAGAAATCCTTCGCCGGATTGTAGCCGACCGCCGGATCCATGATCGGCCGCAGCACCATCGGTCCGACGGCCTGCAGTGCGATGGTGTAGCCGTCGGGCGGCCCCCTGGCGACGGCGACCGCCGCCACGACGCCGCCGCCGCCGGCACGGTTCTCGACGACGACCGGTTGGCCAAGTTGCTTGGTTGCGTATTCGGCCAGCACGCGGGCGATCGTATCCATGCTGCCACCCGGGCCAGCGCCGACAAGGATGGTGATGGGACGCGTCGGCCAGGTTTCCGCGCGACTTGAACGATCGGCAACCACGCAAAACATCAGTGCCATCAGCACGCAGGTGCGCAAACGCTGGACAGCTTTCATTTCACCAGCCCTGCAAAACCCGTGGACAAACGATCGCCGCGATTAAATTGCTCCCAAAGGCGCAAGTCAACCGCGAGTTGCGGTACGGACCGATCAGCGCGATACTGCTAGTTGTTCAATCGAATATTGGCGTCCTTGATGACCTTGGACCACAAGACCCGGTCGTCGATCATTCGTTTCGTCAGTTGCGCGGGTGTGCCGCCGAGCGCTTGAAGGCCGAGCAAAGCGAATTGTTTTTGTGCGCCCTCGCTGTGCAGGAACGCGTTTGCCACGGCGTTTAGTTTTGCAACAATGTCAGGCGGCAGGTCCGGCGGACCGTAAAGCGCAAACCAGGTCGATGCATAGACACCCGGAAAACCGGCTTGGCGCATCGAGGGTACGCCCGGCAGGAACGCGACCGGTTCGGGTGTCATGACGGCCAACACGCGCGCAGCCTTCAATTGCGGATTATAGGCCGCAACCCCGACATCGATCTGACCGCCCAGCAGATCGGTCACCATGAGCGTCACATTGCGGTAGGCGATGTAGTTGCCGGTAAAGCCGGCGTTGGACGCCAGCAACAGAGCGGCCAGATGCCCCATGGTGCCCGGGCCGGGGTGACCGACCGTCAGGCGTGCGGGATGTTGCTTTGCCCAATCGACCGCCTCCCGTACCGTATGACCGGGAAACTTTGTGCCGCTGATAATGACATTGGGCGCATCGATCAGCAGCGCGATCGGCGTGAAATCCTTGTCGGAATCGAATCCAACTGTTGCATCCATGATCGGCCGCACAATCATCGGCCCAACCGCCTGCAAGCCTATGGTGTAGCCGTCCGGCTGGGACTTGGACACGCCGAGAGCCGCGACAATGCCGCCGCCGGCCGGCCGGTTTTCGACGACGACCGGTTGGCCCAGTTCCTTCGCGGCAAATTCAGCAAAGGGACGGCCGACGGTGTCGCCGGTGCCGCCGGCAAAGCCGATGACCAAGGTGATGGGTCGTGTCGGCCACGTCTCCGCGCCGCTCGAATGCTCCGCTATTGCGCAAAACATCAGCGCCGGCAGCACGCGCATGAAGATCAACCGGATCGAGATCATGACACCTCGCCTTGCACTAAGCGACGCACACAACCGGAATTAGATTATGCGGCAGCCCGCCTGTCAATTGCCGCGGCAAGGCAGGTAAAAATCACAATCGGCGGATCGCAAATGTTTTCGAGCTTTTGCCGAAAAAATAACTGATCATCGTGGCGAGGGCGCAAAAAGTCGCCAGTTCCGCGACATTCCGATTATCTTCGATGAACAGGCTCAATATCGGTTCATAGAGAAAGAACGCCGCGCAAAGACTGCTCACGACCCCCGTGATCAACGCCGGAATGCGGCCGAATTTTTTTGCGACAAACAGGATCGGCAACAGATACGCATAGATCAGATGCGGGATATCGAAA
>JACQDO010000028.1 GCA_016201085.1 Hyphomicrobiales bacterium
CGGCGAGCCGGTGGCGGCCGTCGCCGCGATCGACGATGCGCCCGCGGACGAGGCCTTGCGCCTGATCAGGATGACGGTGCGCGAGCTGCCGGCCTACTACACCATCGATGCGGCGCTGGCGCCCGGCGCCAGTGCGGATTTCGCCGTGTAATAGGCCGGCAGTTCGCGCACCGTCAGCTTGATGCGGCGCAGCGCCTCGCGCGCGGTGGCGTCATCGACGGCGGCGACCGCGGCCACCGGCTCGCCGCGATAGCGCACGCGGTCGCGCGCCAGCGGATGCTCGCTGCGGGCAACCGGCAGCACGCCGAAGGTCTTGTCGCAGTCGGCGCCGGTGACGATCGCCAGCACGCCGGGCAGCTTCAACGCTTCCGACACGTCGACCGCGACGATCTCGCCGTGCGAATAGGGGCTGCGGTAGATGCGGCCCGCCAGTTGTCCAGGATGGACGATATCGGCGGTATATTTGGCGCGGCCGGAGACCTTCTCCGGTCCGTCGATCATCGGCACATAGGTACCGATATTGCGCGCGGGAAGGGGCTTGTTCATGGCGCCACCCCTTGCGCATTCAGCGCGGCGGCGTATTGCACCGCCTCGATGATCTTCACGTAGCCGGTGCAGCGGCAGATATTGCTGCCGAGCGCCTCCTTGATCTCATCCTCGCTCGGGTTGGGATTTTTCCGCAGCAGTCCGGCCGACGCCATGATGAAGCCGGGCGTGCAATAACCGCATTGCGAGCCGAGCTTCTCGTGGAAGCCGCGCTGCACGGCGGAGAGCTGCCCGCCGGTCCCCAGCGACTCGATGGTGTCGATGCGCCGGCCCTGCACCGTCGCTGCCAGCGTGAGGCAGGACAGCACCGGTCTGTCGTCGATCAGCACGGTGCAGGCGCCGCATTCGCCGCCGTCGCAGCCGGTCTTGGTGCCGGTGAGGCCTGCCTTCTCGCGCAGATAGTCGAGCAGCAGAATATTGTCCGCGACCGCGTCGGCGCGGTCACGCCCGTTGAGCGTGAACTCCAGCAAGCGAGCCAATTGTTTCTTCCCTTAATCGAGCGCACGTTGCCGATTCGCGCTTCGTTATGTTGTTGAAGTTACGACACACCAGGCGGCCTGTCCCCTCCAGGCCCATTACCGGGATTGGCTTGGACGATTGCCCTTGGGCGCCAGGCGTTTACTTAAATCTGGCAACGACTTCGGCCGGAATGGCGACGGCGCCGAATTTCTCCGGATTGGTTTTATTGTGCGCCGCCCACACCCGGGTTTCGATACCCTCGATCGCCAGCTCGCCGTCAATCGACAGGCGATGCTCGACCTCGAAACTGGAGCGGCGGAACTCGGCAACCTGCGAGGCGATCTCCACCACGTCGCCGAATTTCGCCGGTTTGAGAAAGTTGGCGCGCGCGTCAACCAGCGGTATGCCGACAATGTTGTAGGCCGTGCCCAGCTCATGCGGTTTCACGCCGAGCGCGGCCTCGAACAGCAGCCAGGTGCTCTGGTCGAACACTTCGAAAAAACGGCTGTTGAACACAATGCCGGCCGGGTCGCATTGGCCCCACTCGACGATCCACTGCCGGCGATTGATGAAAGACGCCACGCCAAGTGCCTCCGCACAGTTGTACTGTGAATCATCTTAGACGCGGGCTCCGGCGCGGTAAATGTCAGGGCCGCTTCTTGCGTTTAACCTTGCGCTTGCGCGGGTCGGGCCATTCCAGCGCTTCCTGAGCCAGCAGTTCGACGCGCGAGGAGCGCCGGCGTTTGCGCATCGCCGACGGCGGCGCCACCGGCACATGCGGCGAAGCATCAAGCGCGTCCATCAGCCAGTGCAACTCGTCCTCCGCGATCACCCAGCGCTCGGGCGCAAAGCGCGTGAGCGAAAAGGGCCGCGAATACGCCAGCATCGATTTCTTGCCGCCCGGCAGGCAATATTCGTGGGCGAAGCTCATCGCCAGTTCACGCGCGCTTTGGTAGATCGGATCGCGCCAGCGCAGGACGGCGTGGTTGGTCTTGCTGATGGCGCCCCACAGCCCGCGCTCCTGGAATAGCGCGACGATGTGATCCTGGTCGCTCGGCAGCGCCTGGATGTCCATCAGCCAGGCGCGCTTGCCGTGAAAGCTCAGCACCGCGGCGGCAAACAGCGCGCCCTCGGCGCAATGGCCGAGGCGCGTCCGCAGCATGCGGCGCGGCGACATCGCGGTGTCGCCGTCGAGTTCGTAATTGGCCGGCAGCCGGTCGAGGAAGTTTTGAATTTTTTGCGGCGTGTCGAGGCGCGCGAACACGCGTTGCTCGCTGGGCGTCAGCAGCGCGCGTAGCGCGTTTCGATAGTGGGGCGTGGTCATGCGCGCGGCCATACTAGGCGTGGGCGCCCGCAGTCCGCAGGGCCGGCGCGCCCGGTTCCACAGCTAAGTTCGGTCGTAGCGGTCGCATGCGGGATTCGCAGGCGGAGCATGCCAAAATAGGCGGTGTCGGTGTTCTCTGCGGACCTCCGCAGGCAGGAAAGAATTTCGACGTTTTTGGCCAAAAGTAGC
>JACQDO010000439.1 GCA_016201085.1 Hyphomicrobiales bacterium
GATCATCTGCTCGAGCATGCCTTGCAAGCCGCGCGCGACCTCAAAGCCGAGACGCGGTTGATCAAGCTGAACGAACTCAACTTCCGCAACTGCGAGGGTTATTACTCCAAAGCCGCGCAGGCCTGCACCTGGCCGTGCTCGATCACCCAGATGGACGCCAAGGATCAGATGGACCAGGTTTACGAGGCCTTGGTGCATTGGGCCGACGCCATCGTCATCTCCTCGCCGATCCGCTGGGGCGCCGCCTCCTCGCTCTATTTCAAGATGGCCGAGCGGCTCAACTGCGTGCAGAACGCGGTGACGATCCGCAATCAGGTTCTCATCCGCAACAAGGTGGCGGGGTTCATCATCGTCGGCGGCCAGGACAACATCCAGGCGGTGGCCGGCCAGATGCTGGGTTTTTTCGCCGAACTCGGCTTTATATTTCCGCAATTTCCCTACATCGCCCATTCGCGCGGCTGGTCGCGCGAGGACATGGAACGCAATGTCGAGATCGTGCGTACCTCCACCGAGCTGGCCGAAGGGGCCTCGATGCTGGCCAAACGCTGCCTCGATCTGGCGGGCCATCTCATCGCCCGCGACGAAGCCCCGGCCTCGATCGAACGCGGCGGCCGCAAGGCGCACGCCATAACGACGTAGCGCCGCTAGATCGCCACCTTGGTGAGGAAGCCCTCGACTTCGCTGCGCAGATTGGCGGCGGCTTTTTCCACCGATTCCGCCGCCGCCAGCACGGTCTGCGCCGACTGCTGATTATCGATGGCCGCGCTCGCCACTTCGCTCAGCACCGCGACAATCAGCTTGGCGCCGTCGGCGGCGCCGGCCACGTTCTGCGAAATCTCGCCGGTCGCGCCGCTCTGCAACTGCACCGACTCGGCGACGGCGGTGGTGAAGCTGTCGATCTCGCCCATGCGGTTGGCGATGCGTCCGATGGCGTCGACGGCCTTGCCGGTCGACTTCTGCACTTCCTGGATCTGGCCGGCGATATCCTCGGTGGCCTTGGCGGTCTGCACGGCGAGCGATTTCACTTCGGAGGCGACCACCGCGAAGCCGCGGCCGGCTTCGCCGGCGCGCGCCGCCTCGATGGTGGCGTTGAGCGCCAGCAGATTGGTGTTTTCGGCGATATGGCGGATCAGCTTGCTGACGTCGCCGATCTTGCGCGCGCTCTGCGCCAGGGCGTCGATGTCCTGTTTGGTCATCAGCGCTTCGCCGACCGCGCCGCGCACCACTTCCGCGGTCTGGTTGAGCTGGCGCCCGATCTCCGCGATCGAGTTGGATAATTCGTCGGCGGCGATCGCCGCGGTGGCGACATTGGTGGAGGCCTCGTTCGAGGTCTCGACCGCGCTTTCGGCGCGTTGCGAAGTATGACCCGAGGCGTTGAACAGGTTGGCCGCCGTCGCGCGCATCTCGCCCGCGCTGTCGGCCACGGTCTTCAACATATTTTCGGCGCACTCACGGAACGCCGAGATCGCGTTCTCGATGACGGTGCGGCGCTCCTCCTGCCGCTGCATGCTGTCGCGCTGCTGTTCGGCTTGCCGCCGCTCGGTGATGTCCTCATGCGTGCCGATCCAGCCGCCGCCCTTCATCGGATGATTGGTGACCAGCAGCAGGCGTCCGCCCTTGGACTTGACCTCATGCACGATGGTGCGGCCCTCGCCCACCGCGGCAAGGAATTCCTTGCGGTATGCCTGCGGATCGCGCGAGAACGTGCCCTTGGCGACCCGCTTGGCGAGCACCTCTGACAGCGTGGCGCCCGCTTTGACCTCGTCCGCGGTCAGCTCATACATCGTGTAATATTGCGCATTGCAGACGACCAGCCGCTCGGCCGCGTCGAACATGCACAGGCCCTGCGCCATGCTGTCGATGGCGGTGCGGATCTGCTCGACTTCGTGGCCTTGGTGGCGGGTGAGCACGCCGCCGGTCAGGCTCATGGCAAACTGGGCAACGACCGCGGCAAGAATGACGGTGAGTATCGTCTCGGAAATATTGGGAATGACGCCGGTGACCCAGCCGGCGGCAAATACCGTCAGCGCGCCGTAACAGCCGGCGAACGCGACCAATCCGATGAAAAGCACCAGCCAGGAAGCGCCTTTGAGGGTGAGCGAGAAGAACATCCGGCAACCGATTCCATTCATCCGCTGCGGCCAACGTGGACTTAAGCCGAACAGGCTTTTTTTGCGGTTAATTTACGGTAAGAAATTAGTTAACAAAACCGTGATTTGCCGTCGCACGCCCCCCGGACGCCGCCTCCGGCCGCTAGTGCGACCCCTCGGTGAGCCGGGTCAGCAGCCTGCCGACGTCTTCCGGGTCATAGGGCTTCGATACGAACATCGAACGCGGCACCAGCGCCCCGATATCGGTCGGTCGATAGCGGCCGGAAGCATAGACAATCGGCAGATCGGGCCGCATTTCACGTGCCCGCAACGCCAGTTCCGCTCCATTCATGCTGCCGGGCAAATTGACGTCGGTGAACAAGACGTCGACCGCCCCGCCGGCATGCATATAGCGCAAGGCTTCGTCGGCCGTTGTCATCTCATGCACGTTGAATCCGTGCTCGTTCAGCGCCGCGGCGACCAGATGGCTGATCAACACCTCGTCTTCCACGAGTAGCAC
>JACQDO010000440.1 GCA_016201085.1 Hyphomicrobiales bacterium
AATACACTCGGTAACCAGGTCCGAAATCGATTCGATACTCGAACACTCCTGCGCCGACTGTCTTCACATTTGACAAATTGCCCTGCTCAAGGCGGGTCAGCGCGAAAGTGATCTTCGTAGTCGCCTGCGCATCGAGATTTGCGAACCAGCGCCAAAACGGTGACCGACCGAAGGTGTCAACATAAGCCAGCACCTGCATTATTATAGTATCGTATATGTTACCAATTATGGCAAGCGCAAGGCGATGCATCGAGGTTTGCGGGGTGACGTTAAATTTCCCCGCGTCCCAACTGGCACAGCACGCGGAACACCCCGACTTCGGCACCGGCAAATTCCTTCGACAATCGCCCGCCGAGTGTCTCGGCGTCGCCCTGCCGCAGCGTATCGACCATCAGGCACGCCGTTATTTTCTTGTCGCCGCCGCGCAGTCTTTCCTCCATCGACACCGGCTGGCCGGCAGGGTCGACCGCGCTCCAGATTTCGCAAGCCGCGACGCCGGGGTCCTGCACCAGACGGTCCGCCAGCGCGGTCAGCGCGGCAGTGTCGGGCTCATCGTTGAACCGCGCCGTCACGGCATAGGCGCCGCGGAAGTTGCCGCGCCGGAGCGTGCGATGGCACAGCGTGCGGTTCATGTTGAGGAATACCTCCGACATGATCCGCTTGGTCATCGGCGTCGGATGGTCGAGCCGTTCGAGATAGAGCTTCGACGTCAGCACGGCGGGTGTCTCGACCACATAGAAATTGAAATAACCGGCGCTGCCCGAGATCGCCTGATGCCGCCGGCCGAACAGAAAGCCCGGCACGGCAAGCCGCTCCAGCAGATGCTCGCCCTGGAACCAGGCCTCGAACTCGGCCTCGCGACCGGCGCGGCAGTCGTTCCAGATTGCCAGGATACCGGGCGCCTCCGCCATTTTTATTTCGCCGCCACCACCATGATCTCGAGCTTGTAGTCGGGCGCCGCCAGCCTGGCCTCGACCGTGGCGCGCGCCGGCGTGTGGCCCGGCGATACCCAGGCGTCCCACACCGCGTTCATCTCGGCGAAATTGGCCATGTCGGTGATCCAGATATTGGCCGACAACAGTTTGCTCTTGTCGCTGCCGGCCTTGGCCAGCAGGGCGTCGATCTGGCCGAGGATGCTCTTAGCCTGCTCGCTGACGCTCTTGCCCTTCGGATTATCGGCGACGATGCCGGCGAGATAGACCGTATTGCCGTGCACTACCGCCTTGCTCATGCGCGGGCCGATGTCGTGACGTTCGATAGCCATGGCGTTCCTCTCCGATTTGTTCAATCCAGTTTAAGCGCGTGCGCCAGCACCTTGCGCATGACGTTCGGTAGCGCTTCGCCGGGCAGGTCCGCAAGCCTCACCCAGCGCGCGCCCTTTAACGCTTTGGTCACGCGCGGCACTTGCGCGACGAATACGGTGAGCTCAAGCGGAAAATGCGTGAACACATGCCGCACGACGCCGGCAAGCTTTTGCCATTTCGGCGTGCCGCCTAGCCGCGGCGCGGCGGCAAGCGCGCTCGCGCTATCGAAATCGTGCGCCCACGCGCTGCCCGGTACCTCGGTCATGGAGGCCAGCAGACCTTTATCGGGACGTTGGCGCAGCAGCACGCGCCCGTCGGCGCGCAGCGCGACGAAGGCGGCGCCGCGGCGCAGGCTGCCTTCGCGTTTCGGCGTCTTGCGCGGGAAGCTCTCCCGATCGCCGCGCCTGGCGGCAGCGCAGGATTCGTTCCATGGGCACAACGCGCAGGCCGGATTCTTGGGCGAGCAGAGGGTGGCGCCGAGATCCATCAGCGCCTGCGCGAAATCGCCGGCGCGGCGGGGCGGCAGCAGCGAGGTCGCCAGTCGCTTGATGACCGGCTTGGCCGCGGGCAGCTTCTCCTCCACGGCAAACAGCCGCGCCAGTGCGCGCAAAGCATCCATACCGCGCGGGAAAATGCCGCCGTGGCGCTGCATCACCGCGCGCGCGCAGGCATGCAGGTTGCGGGCGCGCGCGTAATAGCCGAGCCCGGCCCAGGCGCGCAGTACGTCGTCGAGATCGCTCGCCGCCAGCGCCGCCACCGACGGCCAGCGCGCAAGGAAGCGCGCGTAATAGGGCGCGACCGTCTTCACCGTGGTCTGCTGCAGCATGATTTCCGACAGCCACACGGCATAAGGGTCGGCCCGCTCGCCGCGGCGCGCGCGCCAGGGCAAAATGCGGCGGTGGCGGTCGTACCAAGCCAGCAGATCGGCCGGCTCCGGCGCGCTGGCGTCTTTCTTTCGCCTGGGCAATCGGACTGCTACGGTCATTGCGCCAACGATGGTACAGAGTTCACCGCATGATCCCGAAAAGTGGGAACCGGTTTTCGGATAAGATCATGCGCATGGAAAACTCTAAATGAGCAAGGCCTCGCGCAGTTTTCCCCGGCCGCTTGCGGAGTTTATGGGCGCCACCCTGAGCGACGCCCTCAAGACGCAGGGCTTCGCCTCGGCCGAGATTCTGGCCCGCTGGGCCGACATCGTCGGCCCGGAGGTCGCCGCCCACAGCGAGCCGATGAAGATCGCCTGGCCGCGCGCCAATCCATCCGGGGGCGACGAGGCGACGGCCGAGCCGGCCACCCTGGTGTTGCGGGTGGAAGGCCCGGCGGCGATCGAGATCCAGCACCTCTCGGCGGTGATCCTGGAGCGGGTCAACCGCTTCTTCGGCTGGCAGGCGATCGGCCGCATCGCGCTGCGCCAGGCGCCGCTGCGTCGCAAGGAGCCGCGTCAGGCCCCCGCCCCGCCCGATCCGAAGGTCGAGGCCCGCCTCGCCGAGGTCATGACCGAGGTTCATGATCCCGGCTTGCGCCAGGCGCTGGCCCGCCTCGGCGCCTCCATCAAGCGAAAATGAGGGGCGG
>JACQDO010000008.1 GCA_016201085.1 Hyphomicrobiales bacterium
GCGACCGGCGCGCCTTGCGGCGACAATATCTCTTCAATGTTCCGAAGGAAAATGGGAACCATCGAATTGCGATCGGCTTGTGCGGCGCGAATCGCTTCGATGGGCAGAGCTTCGGGCTCATCCAAGCCGGCGACAATCTGCAAGGCATCCATCGTCTGCTCCTCGAATCAGGGCATGCCGATCTTTGGAGCGTTCAGCGGCAAACACAAGCGAACCGTGACGGTTCTGCACGGCTGTTGATCTTTCGAGCACAGCCTCCGCCAGACGGTCATATTGGGCAGGCTCAACCGCTGAATTTTCGTCCTTGAATCATTTCGTAATCTCAATAACATACGTGTTCGCAGTTTTGTTCCGACCGGCGCGCCGTTTGCTTTCCAAGTAATGCATGCTGGCCCCTTCCTGACGCATATGATTACTGTGTCGTCTGCTTTGGCGGGGGCGAAGAATAAGATGAATGACGCTGCGATGGACGATCCCCTCGCTTCATTCCGGCTCGATGACCGGCTGATTGTCGTCACCGGATCGAGCGAAGGGATTGGGCGAGCCTTTGCCGAATGCTTCGCCGATGCCGGCGCCTTGGTCGTGCTCGCCAGCCGGCGGCGGGAGAAGCTCGAAGAGGTACAGCGAACCATCCTCGGCCGCGGCGGCCGCGCCGAGATCGTTGCCACTGACGTGGGGCGGCTCGACGACATTCGCGCATTGGCGACAACGGCGCGCCAGTTGGCGCAAGGCAATGAGGCACGGGCAGCTCGATGTCCACGTCAAGGGCGCGTTTTTCTGCTCGCAGCAGATCGCCCCGCTGATGATCGAGCGCGGCTACGGCAAGATCATCAACATGAGCTCCACCTGGGCGGTGATGACCGATCCCGGCAAGAGCGTCTACTGCGCCGCGAAAGCGGCCGTATCGCATCTCACCGCCGCGCTATCGACCGAATGGGCGCCGCTCGGCATTCGCGTCAATGCGCTTGCCCCGGCCACGACGATGACCGGGTTCGTGCAGGGAACGATGGCGGCCAATCCGATGCGCGCCGAGCGGCTGCTCAGCCGCATCAAGCTTGGCCGCTTCGAGCAGCCGTCGGATCTGCTGGGGGCCGCCATATTTCTGGCCAGCGGCGCATCCGACTTCATGACCGGGCAGACTTTGTTCGTCGACGGTGGCGTTACCAGTTAGCGCATGATCCCGAAAAGCATGTCCTCGACCTCGATCGGGGATGGGAACCGGTTTCCCGCCTTCGCGAAGCCCGCTTCGGCAGGAAAGACAAAGTTGGAAAAGACGCTTCGGCGGGCGAAGCAAGGTCGGAAAAGATCATGCGCAAGCAAAATTGAGCGCGTTATTGCTCCATCTGGATGCCCGCGGTCTTGGTTACCTTGCCCCACTTTTCGAGATCTTTTTTGATCAGATCGCGGAAGCGATCCTGCTCGAGCGTCATCACGACCAATTGCTGATCGGTGAACTGCTTGACGGCTGCGGGATCGTTCATGACGGCGAGTATTTCCTTGGTCAGGCGGTCAATGATTTCTTTCGGCCTGTGCGTGCGGCAGCAACGTCGAGACATTGTTGAATCCAAGCTGCACTTCGCCGCCGATCATCCCCATGGCTGAAGGGCCAGTGCCCTTGTAGGGCACGTGCAGCATCTTCACGCCGGTCGCGATGGAGAATAGTTCCGCTTCCAGATGACTGAAATTGCCGACACCGGCCGAGGCATAGGTGAGGCCATTAGGTTTTGACTTCGCCAGCGCGATCAACTCGGCAACGCTGCGGACCGGAAGGGACGGGTGCACCGCCAACATCGACGGAAGCCGTATTGTCGACGTCACCGGGATGAAATCGCGCAACGGCTCATAAGGCAAATTCTTGTAGATCCATGGATTAACCGTCATCGGCGTATCGGACGTCATCGCGATCGTGTAGCCGTCCGGCGCGGATTGCTTGAGCGCCTGCAGGCCAATGGCGCCGTTCGCGCCGCCGCGGTTCTCGACGAACACCGTCTGGCCCAGCCGGTCGGTCAGGTATTTTGCGACAATACGCGCGACCACGTCGGTGCCGCCGCCGGCGGGGAAGGGGACGATCATCTTGATCGGCTTCTGCGGCCAGCTTTGTGCGAGCGATGACGCAAGCGTAATGCTCAACAGTCCGGCCGCCAGCATGAGCGTGGTAAGTAATTTTCTCATTGTCGCCTCCCTGTTTTTTCGAACGGTTCGAATTGTTTCGCTTTTATTCTATTGCAGTTAATTTCGGTCGCATCCGGCATGGTCAACAAGATCGTTACCATCCATGCGGTTCGCTGTCGAAAAGTCCGAGCGTTTCGAGCGCGGACCTGATCTGTTTTTTTCTTTCGGCCGGCAGCGGGCGGTTCGGCAACCGCGGTGCTCCCACCGGCCGCCCCATGATCTCCCACATGGCCTTGGTCGGGGCGGGATATTCCACCTTGGCGATCTGATAGAGTTCGGAAAATTTGTATTGCAGCGAGAGCGCATCCTTGAGCTGGCCCGTCGTCGTTGCATCGTACAATGCGCGCACGAAGCGAGGTGCAATACCGCCAAAGACCGACATGCAGGCGGTGCCGCCCAATGTGAAGCAGGGGATCATCCATTCGGTGCCGACGAACAGGCCGAAATCCGGACGGATTTTCCGCGCGGCTCTGCCAAGTTCAAGGTATTTTTCCCAGTTGTGGCTTGCTTCTTTGAGCCCGATGAAATTGGGAAACCGCTCCATCAATCTGACCAGCGTCTCCGGTGCAACCCCGATGCCGTCCATGATCGTGGGCGAACTATAGGCGATAAAGGGGAGGGCGGTTGCCGAAATGATCGCGCAAAAATGCTCGTGAAGCGCCTCTTGCGACGGTTTCCAGTAATAGGGCGCGATCGCCGTGATGCAGTCGGCACCGGCTTTTTCAGCATGACGCGCGAGGTCCACCGCCTGGTCGGTCCCGGGGGTGCTGACATGCACGATGACGGGCACCTTTCCAGCAGTGACCTCCACCGCTGTCTTGGCCAGAAGCTTGCGCTCATCGAGCGTCAAATTGAGCGACTCCGCGAGGTGCAGATTGACGCAGAGCGAGGAAGCATTGTGGCGAAGCAGGAATTCGATAACACGCGCAAACGTGTCGAGATCGATCTTATTATCTGCCGTAAAAGGTGTGACCGGAACATCGATGATCCCTCGCGGAATAGTCTTCATGGGATCGCGCTGAGACATGGTCCGAATTCTCCGTAACGTATATTGCACATCATGGTTTCACCATAACCGCCGACACCTTGACCGAGGCCAAGTATCCATCGATGGATGAAAGACGTAACTCAGTGTGCAACGCAGCAAGCGACGAGTATCGTACATAGTGACGCATCTTGGTCTCGAAGGGAATTCAAATGAAACCGCGCATCGGAATTATCGGTCTCGGCATCATGGGCGGCGCCATGGCGGAAGCCCTGATCGATGCGGGCTATCGCGTGTGCGGTTACGATGTGCATCCAACAGCGCGCCGGCGATTGAAAAAGGCGGGCGGTCGCTCTTTGTCCTCATGCGTGGCAGTCGCAAATGCGGTCGACATATTGATCGTGTCGCTGCCGTCGGTTGCGGCACTTGACGATGTTGTTGAAAAAATTGTCCTGGCGAAACGAAAAGCGAAGTCGCGGTTGATCGTGATCGAGACGAGTACGCTGCCGATCATGGACAAGGAGCGCGCTAGGCGGCGCTTGCAGCGCGTTCGCGCCACGCTGCTCGATTGCCCAATCAGCGGGACCGCCAGACGCATGAAGGAAGGCGCCTGGACGATCTTCGTCAGCGGCGGCAAAGCCGCCTGCAAAAGCGTCAGCGCCATTTTCGCCGTGTTCACTCGCAATGCGCCCTATGTCGGCGCCTTCGGCAATGGCAGCAAGATGAAGTTCATCGCCAACCATCTGGTCGCGATCTACAACGTCGCCGTCGGCGAATCGCTGACCTTCGCGCGCAAGATGGGACTCGATCCGCGGCAGGTGTGGGATTTGTTCGCGACAAGTCCCGTGGTCGGCACCGGCATTTTCAAATTGCGCGGCAAGTTCATGACCGAGCGTCAGTATTTGCCGGCGACGATGAAAGTCGAAACCTGGCAGAAGGATATGCAGGTCATCGGCGACATGGCGAAGTCGGTCGATTGCCCAACGCCGCTATTTACCGCCTGTGTGCCGATCTACAGCGCGGCGATGGCGCAAGGCTTCAGTCAGCACGACACCGCATCGGTATGCGAAGTGCTGAACCGGATGGCTGGAGGCCACGGGTTGAGTCGGGCGCGTGTTACATCTTCATCGGCGTGAGTTTTTGTGGGGTCACGATTGCGTCGATGCGTGTGGATAAGGATGTTATTGTCGGATTAGACTTGATCGCAATCAAATGCGACTGACTCGCAATCTGCGAACATTGCCGCTCCCATTCCGCGTCATGAATTCGTACGTCAAGGAGTCTCCGTGAAGATCGGAATTTTATTGGGCGACGACATCGGCCTCGAAGTCGTTCCCGAATGCGTGAAGGTCATGAAGGCCGCGGCGTCGCGCTCCGGCCTGACGATCGATTGGCGGCCGTTGCCGGTCGGGAAGCGTGGGCACGAGGAGCACGGCGACACGCTTCCGGCCGTGACCGAAAAGGCCTTGCACGATCTGAATGGTTGGGTTTGCGGCCCGATCGGGCACGCGACCTATCCACGCAACGATCCCACCTGGGTTATGCCGCCCATTCGAAAGAAATATGAATTGTTTGCGGCCATTCGGCCGTCGCTTTCGCACTCCAATCTGAAATCCGTCCACAAGAACGTTGACATTGTCTTCGTGCGCGAGCTCACCGAGGGCATGCTATATTCCGAAACGGTGATCGCCGGCGCGCCGGAGTTCAGGCCCAATAACGACATCACCGTCGCCATGCGCGTGATTACGCGGAAAGGATCGAACCGTGTCGCGCGCGAGGCATTCGAGATCGCGCGCACCCGCGGACGCAAGAAGGTCACCGCCGCGCACAAGGAGCCGGTCTACCGGCTGGCCTGCGGCATGTTCGCGGAAGAGTGTCGCAAGGTCGCGCGCGAATTTCCCGACGTGACCTTCGAGGAATCGATGATCGACACGATTTCGATGAAACTCGTGATGGCGCCGCAGCAATACGATGTCGTCGTCACCACCAATCAATTCGGCGACATCCTTACCGATATCGGCGCCGGCCTGGTCGGTGGGCTTGGGCTCGCCCCCGGGTTATGCGTTGGCGAGCGCCAGGCAATGGCGCAGGCGACGCACGGCTCGGCGCCCGATATCGCCGGTCAAAATGCCGCCAATCCCTACGCCATGATCATGTCCGGCCAAATGCTCCTGCAATGGCTTGGCCGCAAGCATGGCGAGCCGAAAGCGATCGCCGCTGCGGAATATATCCGAACGGCGGTGGTCAAGGTGATCGCGGAGGCCAAGTGCTTGACCAAAGACCTCGGCGGCAATTCCGGCACCACACAAATGGGCGATGCGATCGCCGCGGCAGTATCGGCGGCGTAAATTTCGCTGAGCGAATTTCGACCAACATTGGAACAGACTGACCAACATGTACAATCTTCATCTCAGTGCCGAACAGTTGGAAATCCGCGACACGGTGCGCGACTTCGCCACGCGCGAGATCAAGCCGGTCGCGCTCAAGTCCGATCGGCTCGATGTCTGCGATCGGCGCTTGCCGATGCAGTTACTCGATCAGGCCTCGCAGATGGGCTTGCGCACGCTGGCATTGTCGGAGGACCGCGGCGGCGCCGGCGCGGATCATCTTACCTGCTGCATCGTGACCGAGGAACTGGCGGCCGGCGACGCCGACATTGCCGCCGTGCTGGCGACCACCTCTTGGCTCGGCCATCTGTTGATCGATCGATTGATGAGCGATGCCCAGCGCGAGCGCCTCCTGCCGAAGTTCACCGGCGACGACCGCTTCCATCTCGCCTTCGCCGGCCATGAAGCGGACACCGACACGCGGTTGGGCGTGAACTATCACCGTCCGGCGTCGGCCGCCGCGGGCGTCAGGACAACCGCCGTAAAGGCCGGCAACGAATGGGTCATCAACGGCGCCAAGGACTACGTGGCAAACGCGCCGATCGCCAAGCTCTTCGCGGTCCTGGTCGAGATAGCGGGGCAGTTGAAGCCCAAAATCCTGCTGGTGCCGGCGGACGCGCCGGGCATCAGCGTGCGCGCGCACGACAAAGCATGGCCGCATGGCTGCGGCGGCGACGTCGCCTTCAAGGACTGCCGGGTGCCGGCCGACAATCTGCTCGGCGACGATGCGGCGGCGCTGCTGGCCAGCATCGATGCGCCCGGCGAAGGCATTCCGCTGTTCCAGGCGCTCAACCTTGGCATCGGGCGTGCCGCCTACGACGCCGCGCTCGATTACGCGCATCTGCGCGTGCAAGGCGGCCGGCCGCTGATCGAGCATCAGGCGATCGGCAGCAAGCTGGCCGAGATGGCCATCCGGCTGGAGGTCGCCCGCGCCACGGTCTGGCAGGCGGCCTGGGCCTCCGATCACCCAGAGGCGATCGCCGACCGCAGTCTGCCCGATCTGCCGCTGCAAACGATTGCGCAGGTGTTTACTTCCGAAATGATGGTGAAGGCGACCAAGGACGCCGCCGAGATCTTCGGCGCGATGGGTGTGATGCGCGACATGCCGCTGCAGAAATACATCCACGACGCCCGCGTCTGTCTGCACAGCGGCAATGGCAATAGCGAGGCCAAGCTGCGCCTCGCCGAAATCATCGCCGGCTATCGCCGCCCGGTGCAGGCGCTGGCCGCCGAATAACGCTCAGAAATCAGGTGCTCGCATGGACTTTTCGCTCTCCAACGAACAACGCTCCTGGCAGATGCTGGCGCGCAAATTTGCCGACGAGGAAATCCGCCCGATCTCGCTTCAATGCGATGCCATCGATACGCCGCGCGAGACCTGGACCTGGGACATCATCAAGAAGGGCTCCAAGCTCGGCTTCCGCACCATGGCGGTGCCGAAGAAATGGGGCGGTCAGGAAACCGATTTCGTGACCCAGGCACTGGTCATGACCGAACTCGCCAAGGCCGACAGCGCGATCTCCAAGGCCTTCAGCCAGAATTGGAAATGGAGCCACCTGATTTCGGCCGCCTGCACCGAAGAGCAGAAGCAGCGCTTCTTGACGCCCTTCGTCGCCGACGACACCTTCGTGCTCGGCAAGGGCATCACCGAGCCGGGCGCCGGCTCCGACAACCGCATGCCGCCGGCCGACGACCCCAAGCCGGGGCTGAAGCTCAAGGCCGAGCGCAGCGGCGACGAATGGATCCTCAACGGCGAGAAGGCGTTCATCGCCAACGCGCCGGTCGGCAAGCTGTTCTTTATCGACGCCCGCACCGACCCGACCGTGCCGCTTAAGCAGGGCATCACCATGTTCCTGGTGCCGAGCGACACGCCCGGCTTCCGCATCGGCAAGGTGTTCAACAAGAGCGGCTGGCGCTTCTACCAGAACGGCGAGATGATCTTCGAGAACGCGCGAGTGCCGCACGCCAATGTGGTCGGCGAGGTCAACGGCGCCGTCAAAAAGAGCGGCGGTGGCGGCGGCGACACTACCGGCGGCGACCTGTTCGGCGATCTTGAGCTCTGCGCCAACGCGCTCGGCATCTGCGACGACGCCTGCGAGAGCGCGCTGCGCTACGCCAAGACGGCGACACAGGGCGGCGAGGTGCTGTTTGTGCAGCAGCATGTCCAGCTCAAGATCAACCGCATGTTCGCGATGACCGAGGCGTTGCGCTCTTTTGTGCTACGGGTAGCCTGGGAGCACGACCGCAGAATTCATTCGCACAATGCCGGCCTGGCAATGAACTATTCCTGCGACGCGGTGCAGGAGGTGACCGAGCTTTACATGGATATCCGTGGCGCCCAGGGCGGCGCCATGGATCACCACGCCGACAAGCTGGCGCGCGACGCCTTCATCTGGGGCCATCTCGCCGGCGATAGCGTCTCGCGCATGAAGGTGACGCGTAGGATCCAGTAGTCGACGGCCGGTCCCTTCAGGTTGCGGGTGCGCTGCTTCGGTTCGGTCGGCATCTTTTCGATCGCCGTGGCGGCCAAATCGGTCATCGCGCGCGTGGCGGCGTAGTTTTCGGCGCTTCCTTGGCTTCAAGCTCGTCGAGCGCGATGAGCAGCGTCGCGACGCGGTGAGCCGAGGACCGCCAATCGGCCAGCCGTTGATAATTGTCGACCAGCCAGTTGAAGGCGCCCTGCACGGAGACGAAGGCGGCGGCGGCCTGCGTGAGTTCGCCCAGCGTCATCGCGCCGCTCAGATATTTCGGCGCGCACAGCAGCCAGGCAAAAACCGGCGCCAGAATAAAATTCGCGTGTGACACAAGCGTCGTGCGAACAAGCTGCCAGCATAATTCGCGCCACCAGAGCAGAACGGCCCGCAGCTTGAGCTGAAGAGTGTTGCGTTTGTCGCCGTCATCTGTCCTGATCTCCACATGCTCGCCCTCTTCGCGAAAAGCATCGGCGGCTGCGCGGAATTCCGCTTCGGTTTGGTTCAGGCGCTCGATCACGCTGGTCAAATGATGACCGAAAAAGACCATAAAGGCGGACATGGCGCTGGAATAAATAATGACACCGATCACCAAGTAGCCCGGGATCGTCACCGTTGTGCCGAAAATCCCGACGCTGATGCTGCCGCCAACGGCCCACAGCACGCTGAAAAACGCGATCGCGGTCAGGATCGAGGAAAAAAAAGCAAGCGCGAGATCGATCGGCGCGTCGGTGGCGACCCGGATATCGACGGCAATCCGGTATTCCGGATTCTCCGACCCTTTGACCATATGATTGAGATGGCGAAAACGTTCCTTGTCGAGCCATTTGTCGATGACATGCCGCGTCATTGCCTCGCGCCAACTGCGCTGCGCCGTCATGCGTCCCCAGACCGAGGTGGCGGCGAGCAGGGTGCTGATCACGACCAGAGGGACGAACAATTGCGCCGCTGACCAAAGCGCTTGCGCATCCTTGCGCTCGAGCGCATCGAAGAAGCTGCGATTCCACAGATTGAGCAAAACCTGCACCAGCAATTGCAGGAGTACGATGACAATGAGAAAGACGGCGAGAAACGCCACCCATCCTTTCTTCGCGCGCCAAAATTCCGACGCGGACTGCCAGAAGCGCGCTAAAAGGTGCTTCTGATCGACGATCGAAGCGATATGTTGGAGGAAACGCATTCGCTCAATGATGATGCCACGTGTGCATTTTAGGAATACTATGCGTTGGCTTGATTCATACAAGAGCCAAGCAGCGCGGCGTGACTTAAGGAACCACCATCACGATACTTGGCGCCAAGCTGGCCAGCTTCTGCGATACGCTGCCGAGCAGCAGGCCGGTCAGGCGGCCGCGGCCACGTCGTCCGACAACGAGGATATCGGCTTTTTCGGCGCGGACGGCGTCGAGTATCGTTTCGGCGGCGTCGCCCCATCCGCACCGCAGTTTTGGCGCCGCAATGCCAAGGCGGACTGCGCGCTTCTGCGCCTGCTTGAGAATTTTGTTGGCCGCCGAAACCATGGCCTCGCTGAGATCGCCGTCGCGGCTCGCCAACCGTCTCAGTTCCGCGCCGCTGATGTGACCGCCTACCGTCACGATCGAAAGACTGGAGCCCGTTGCTTTCGCGAGTCTGGCAGCGGCATCGACGGCGCGATTTGCGTCGGGTGAGCCATCGGTGGCGACGATGATGCGTTGCATGGGGCGTGCTATCTGTCTGTGCCGGTCTATCGTCCGATGCGGTTGATGTTGCTTCACCGCCCCTGCATGCGGTCGACCTGATCCTGCAATTGCCGGCGTGCCCGCTTGAAGGCGTCGTTGATGGCGAATGTCAGATCGGAATGCCGCTCGTCGGCTTGCGCGGTACGGTCGACATTGACCTCGCGACCTTTAGGCAGCGCCATACGAATGTTGACCTCGTAGAGGCCGCCGCTGCGGTGATGACCGCCGGGGCCTTTCAGCACCACACGGCAAGCGGTCGCACGGCCATATTGCCGCTCCAGCTCGCTTACGTGCTCGGCGATGGCCGACCGGGTTTCCGGTCTTGCATCCATGCCTTGGAAATCGATTTCGACCGGTGTCTGCATGGCATCACCTCAATCTGGCCTGAGGTAGACATAATATGTTCCGTCTTATTGCCTGCATTGATGCACCTCAAGATGCCGTGATTACATTTCACTGGCTCCGAACAGGCTGGCCCGTCTCGCGTTGGAGCCCTATAATGATTCCATTCGAACGCGTCGGAGGTCATGATGCGAATCCTGGCAGTGATCGGTGCACTTGCGGTCATCGTCGCCGTTGCCGCAGCAGTATTTTTCTTGGGCGGTTTTTATACGGTCGCCGGTACCGCGAAAGACCCGGCCGTTGTGGAATGGGTGCTGGTCAGGGTGCGTACGGCGTCGATCATCCGCCATGCGCGCGATACGGTGCCGGCCAATTTCAACGATGACGCCAATGTAGCGGCCGGCGCGCGTGAATTCGCCAAACACGGCTGCGCCCATTGTCACGGCGCCCCCGGCGTGAATTGGGAAAAGTACTCCGAAGGCATACATCCCGACCCGCCCGACCTCAAGGAAGTGGTCAACGAGCGCACGCCGGAACAATTGTTCTGGGTGATCAAGAACGGCATCAACATGACCGGCATGCCGAGCTTCGCGCTCGCCGGCGCGAAGGATGACGAAATCTGGAAGATCGTTGCATTCTTGAAAAAGCTGCCGAGCGTCAAAGAGGCCAATTACAAAGCCTGGACGGCGCCACTGCCGCCCGCACCGGTGGCTGCACCGCAGCCGAATCCGCCGGCGCCGGCACCAGCGGCTGCACCACAGCCTAATCCACCGGCACCGGCGGCTGCGCCCGAGCCCAGCCCGCCGCTACCCGCACCGGCCGCGCCCGCCGTGCCGCCGGCGCAGAACCAGTAAAATAATGCGGCTGCTTAAACCGTTGCAGACGGCTTTCGAGTATCCTGGTCGGTGACCGGAACGCCAATGGGTTTTCTTCGCCTTTACGGCCGCGTGCTCGAAATGCTGGGATCGGACAGCCGCTTGGGCTGGACCCTGGCACTGGGGAATGTGGCGCTGGCGGTGGCGCAATTCGCCGAGCCGGTTCTGTTCGGCCGCGTCATCAACCTGCTCGCACAGGCGCAAGGTGCGACAGCTGACTGGTCGGGCCTGTGGTTGTTGCTGCTCGCCTGGGTCGGCTTTGGCATTTTCACCATCCTGTCCGGCACGCTGATCGCGCTCTATGCCGACCGGCTGGCGCACCGGCGCCGCCTCGCGGTGCTGACCGATTATTTCGAGCACGTGCTGCAACTGCCGCTTGCCTATCACGGCGCCGTCCATTCCGGCCGGCTGATGAAGACCATGCTGCAGGGCAGCGACGCGCTGTGGGCGCTCTGGTTGTTCTTTTTCCGGGAACATCTGGCGGCCTTCGTTTCGCTGCTCGTGTTGCTGCCGCTGGCGCTGTTCATCAACTGGCGGCTGGCGATCCTGCTGTTTGTCCTGTGCGTGTTGTTCTGCGTGCTGATGGCGGTCGTCGTGCGCAAGACCGAATCGTTGCAGAACGCGGTGCAATCGCATCATTCCGATCTGGCCGAACGCGCCTCCGATGCGCTCGGCAACATCGCGCTGGTGCAAAGTTTCGCGCGCGTCGAGCACGAGGTGACGGCGCTCAGAAACGTGAGCGACCAGCTGCTGGCGGCGCAGTTTCCGGTGCTGTCATGGTGGGCGGTGGTCGCGGTGCTCACGCGCGCCTCGACGACGCTGACCGTCCTCTCGATCATCCTGCTCGGCACCTGGCTGTTCCAGCAGGGCCTGGTCTCGATTGGCGAGATTGTCACCTTTATGGCCTTCGCCGGCATGGTGATCTCCCGTCTCGAGCAGGCCGTGAGTTTCAGCAATCGGCTGGCGATGGACGCGGCGCGCCTGCGTGAGTTTTTCGATGTGCTTGACACCGTGCCGACTATGCATGACCGGCCCGACGCCGTGGACCCCGGTCACGTCGCCGGCCAAGTCGAATTCAACAACGTGTCGTTTTCGTATAACGGCATGCAGCCGGCGGTCGCCGATCTGAGCTTCACTGCGCAGCCTGGCGAGATCGTGGCGCTGGTGGGCGCGACCGGCGCGGGCAAGTCGACCGCGCTTGCGCTTCTCCATCGGGCCTTCGATCCGCAAGCGGGCGCGATCAAGATCGACGGCAAGGACATCCGCGACATCAAGCTTGCCGGGTTACGCCGCAATATCGGCGTGGTGTTTCAGGAAACGCTGCTGTTTAATCGCTCGATCGCCGAGAATTTGCGTGTCGGCAAGCCGGACGCCACGCTCGAGCAGATGCGCACGGCCGCGGCGCGGGCGCAGGCACTCGAGTTCATCGAATATAATGTCGACGGCTTCGATGCCAATGTCGGCGAACGCGGGCGCTCATTGTCCGGCGGCGAGCGCCAGCGTCTGTCGATCGCGCGCGCGCTGCTGAAGGATCCGCCGATCCTGATCCTCGACGAAGCCACCAGCGCGCTCGACACCGCCACCGAATCCAAGGTGCTGGCGGCGCTCGACGAAGTGATGAAAAACCGCACCACCTTCGTGATCGCGCATCGGCTCGCCACCATCCGCAAGGCCACCCGCATCCTGGTGTTCGAAGCCGGGCATGTGGTGGAAACCGGCTCGTTCGACGAGCTTTACAAACTGGGCGGACGTTTCACCAAGCTCGCCAAGGCGCAATTCATGGCGATCGACGCGTGAGGGCCGCGACCGCGCCACTCAGTCCCGCCAGCACCGCCCAATAGCCGTAACGGAAATCCGAGGCGACGCCGACGGGCAGAAACGTCAGCACATAAAGCACCGCCGAGCCGCCGACGCCGAGCGTAAAGGCGCCGGCCGGCGTGTCGCGGCGGCGCCAGCCGATGGCGCAGAGCGCAAGGCAGAGCAGCCACCAGGGGCCGACGCGCAGCAGCGGCGTCGGCTTGAGCGCGCGGTCGATCGCTGCCAATGCGGTAAACCCCGCGCGGCCATCCAGCACAGGCTTCGAAAGATCCTCGATATTGTAGACCCAGAGTGTGAGATTGCCGGCGGCCACGAAATTCCAGAAGAAAGCCAGCCGGTGCTCCAGGTAGGCGACCGGATGGTTTAGGATCGCACTCGTCCAGGCCTTGCTGACGGCAGGAGTGCCGAACAGCTTCTGCTCTTTCTCGAGTTTGCGCATCACAAACTCGCAAGGTGGCAGCCGCCAATAGATGTCCCATTCCGTCGGCTTGTAGCAGCCGTTTAGCAACTGCTCGTTCTCGGCCTCTGTCCAGCCGACGGGGAACTGGTTTTGCTTGGCGAAATGGCTGATACCGCCGAGGTCGAACACCATGATCGATTGCACGATGTTCTGGCGCGTGGCGCCGAGCACGCCGTAGTAGACGACCTGGATCAGGCCATAGAAGGCGACCGCGGCCGGCACGAACAAAATTGCCGTTCGCTTCCAGCGAAACTGCGCGGGCCAGATGATATAGGCGACCAGAACCGGCGCGGCGATCAGCGCATTCGGCCGCAGCAGCACGCCGAACGCGACCAGTGCCAGCGCGACTGCCTGCACGGATATACGCAGCCGGGCTTCACAGGCGGCAACGATGAAACACAGTGCCGCCGCCAGCAGCCATAGACCGGCCAACAGCACGTCACGCCAGATGATGCCGACGAACATGAAGGCGGGCGGCGACAGCGCCAGCAGGAGCAGCAGAATAGCCAGTCCGATCGAGCGCCGCGCCGTCGCCAGCGCCAATATGCCGAAGCCCAGCCAATACAGCGTCGCGGTCAGCAGGAACATGCTGGCTGTGCCAGGCGCGAGCGGATCGATCAGCGCCCACAGCGACGTCATGACCGGCGACTGCCAGTCGCCGCGGAAGCCTTCGACCATGTCCTGATAGACGTATTTGGCGTCGTAGGTCATGACGCCGGGATAGAACACCCACAGCGTGATGCCGAAGCCCACAACTGTGAGCGCGACGATCAGCCAACATCGCCGTGGCACGCCATCATCCGAGAGCGGCATAGACGTCTCCGGAATTGGCCGCCTGCGGCAGCTCGCGCAGCCAGCGCGCGATCGCTCTGCAGTCGATCCAGTCGGCATGTTGCAATGTCTGGCTTTCGCCGAGCGCGGCGTTGAAGCGCGTGTAGCCGAGCGCGACGCAGCGCTCGACACAGGCGAGCGCGACATCGCGCTGGATCGTGGTGAACTCGAACGACAGCGCCTTGACCGGCCGCGTCAGCCCGGCCAGCGCCTCGGCTTCGAAACCTTCGACGTCGATCTTGATGAAAACGGGCGTTCCATGCCGCGCGATCAACGCGTCGAGCGTGGTCAAGGGAACGTCGATAGATTTCGTCCAGCGTTGCGCCTCCCAGCCGGGCGCACCACGGGCGGCGCCAACAAAATCGCGCGACGCGGTCGACACCGTGGGGTTGTCGCGATTGATCATCAGCTCGGTCATGCCCGCGGCGCGGCCAACCGCGGTCGCTTCGATTTTCACCTCCGACTTGCGTCCGTAAAACAGCTTCAGCACTGACACCAGCGCCGGCTGCGGTTCGACGGCGACAACGCGGGCGCCCAAACGTCGGAACGAGGCGATACGGTCGCCGACATGGGCGCCGACGTCGAACACCAAGTCGCCACGCTGCACGAAACCGCCGTAGAGTCGGTCCATGGCGGCAGCGTGCGCCCGGTCGCCGTAATAGATACGCAGCGAGCGGACGATGCCGCGTGCGGTCCTGAGCCCTTCGAGCATGGCTAGAGCATCATTGTTTACGATTGAATCGCCGTTGGTCGCTGCCTTCACCTCTCCCATGGGGAGAGGTCGGATCGCGAAGCGATCCGGGTGAGGGGTTATAGCCTATCGAGAGTCACTTGCCCCCCTCACCCCAACCCTCTCCCCCAAGGGGAGAGGGGGCGCGCTGAGTTTGCTGCAAGTTCATTCGAAACAAACATGGTCTAGGCCGGCTGCGGACGCGGCGCCGCGGTCTCGATGGCGGGCAGTGCCAGCGCGGAGAGTTCGGGCGGCGGCGCGGTCTCCTCGGGCAGGCGGCCGATGCCGATGCGCGCAAACGTCACGCCGAGCGCCGGCCATGCCGTAACGACGGCGAGCGGGATCGCCAGCGCCGGTCCGGCGGCGAGGAAAAGCGCATAAGGGATCGCCGCCGGATGGGTCATGGCCAACAGGCCGATCGCACCGCACCCGAGCAGCGTATGCGGCCACAGGTTGCGCAACGCCAATGCGGGCGGCACCGCATGATCGTCGCGGGCCTGCCCGATCCAGCCGATCTCGCGGCCAAACAGCAATCCGATCAGGAACAACGTGTGGCCAAACCACATGATCGGAACCAGCAAGATCGAGAATGCGATCGCGATGGCGAAATTGGCGATAAACCACGCGGTGCCGCCGAAGGTGCGGCGCGCGTCGGACCGCAGCAAAATATCGATCGCGGTGGCGATCATCGGCGCAAACCACATCACGAGTACAAGCACGAAAAGCGCGATACCGGCATCCGGCCGGATGAAATCGGCGGGCGTCGCGGCGAGGACGAGCGAAAGCGTGCCGAGCGCCAGCATGCCGATCCAGGCCGGCGATCCGACGAACATCAGAATCGCGATGGCGAGTTGATAGCGGCTTACCGCCTCGATGCCCGACCAGGTCAGGAAAGGCCAATACTGCATGTTGCCTTGGCACCAACGCAGATCGCGGCGGATAAATTCGATCAACGTCGGCGGGTTCTCCTCCCAGCCGAGGTCCTCTTTCGGCACCACGCGTACGTGGTAGCCGGCGCGGCGCATCAGCACGGCCTCGATCTGGTCGTGACTGAGGATATGCATATCGTCCAGCACCGGCAGTTCGCAATGCGCGATGAACGGCTTGAGCCGCAGCACCGCGTTATGTCCCCAATAGGGACCGCAATCGCCCGTCCACCAGGCGCTGCCGATGGTGTAGGAGCGCATGCCGAGTCGCATGCCGAATTGAAACAGCCGCGCGAAGGCGCTGGTCGACGGCAGACCGACCACCAGTCCTTGCAGAATGCCGAGCTTGGGATCGGCTTGCATGATGCGCACCAGCCGCAGGACGGCATCGGCGGTCATGAAGCTGTCGGCGTCTAACGTCACGGCGAACTCATGATCGCCGCCCCAGCGCTCGCAGAAGTCGCGGATGTTGCCGGCCTTGTAACCGGTATTGATCTCGCGCCGCCGGTAAGCGATGGCGATGTGGCCGCGCCAGCGTTCCGCCAGCGCGCCGAAACGGGCGGCTTCTTCTGCCGCGATGCCGGCATCGCCGGTGTCGCTCAGCACGTAGACATGAAAGCGATTGCCAACTTCGGCGGTGGCAAGGCCCGCCAGCATCGGCTCTAGATTTCGGATCATGCGGTCCGGCAATTCATTGCGGACGCACAGCAGGATCGCCGTCGATGCCGTGATCGCTTCATCGCCGCGAATACCGGCGGCTGCCGGCACCACGGCTACGACCGGATCGGCGGTCAAGCGCATGATCAGAAAGCCGATCACCGCGTTCCAGAAACCGACCACCATCCAGGGCAGGGTGAGCGCGAACAGCACGAGCAGCACGATATCGATGAGACCCAAGCCCCCCGGCGACAACGCCAGCGCGGCAAGCGCCAGCGATCCGGCCATGGTGGCGACGAACAATATCGCGAATAGCACGCGCCGGCCGGTCATCGACGCGCCGGCGGCGGTTTTCGTGGCTTGCGGAGGCGAGCGTTCCAACACGCGGATATTCGACTTCTCATCGCCCGAGGGACCGGGCAAACTAAATGATATAACACGAGAAGCAGCCCCCAAAGTCCAATCCGGGTACCGACACGTGGCAACCAGCCGAAAAGATGCAGTTGCCCAGGCACTCTGGTACACCGCGCCGGGACGCGCCGAAATCCGCGAGCAGGTGCTGCCGCCGCTGGCGGCCGGCGCGGTGCGGGTGAGGGCGCGCTATGGCGCGATCAGCCGCGGCACGGAAGCCTTGGTATCGGCCGGCCGCGTACCGCCAAGCGAATACGAGCGCATGCGCGCGCCCTTCATGCAGGGTGCCTTCCCGTGCCCGGTGAAATACGGCTACGCCACGGTGGGGCATGTGGAAGCAGGACCCACGGAGCTTATCGGCCGCGCCGTCTTTGCCCTGTATCCGCACCAGAGTCTGTTCGATGTGCCGGCAAGCATGGTGGTGACATTGCCGGCGGACGTGCCGACGACGCGTGCCGTGCTGGCCGCCAATATGGAGACCGCGCTCAACGCGGTGTGGGACGCCGATCCCGTCCCGTCCGGCCGCATCGCGGTGGTCGGTGCCGGCGTTGTCGGCGCATTGGTGGCCTATCGGTGCGCGCGGCTGCCGGGCACGGAGGTGACATTGGTCGATATCAACCCGGCGCGGAAAGAATTGGCGGGTAAGCTCGGCGTGGGCTTCGCATCGCCTGACGCGGCGCCGAAGGATTGCGCCCTGGTCGTGCATGCCAGCGCGACAGCGGCGGGGCTGGCGACTGCGCTGTCACTTGCGGCGTTCGAAGCGACGATCCTCGAACTGAGCTGGTACGGCGATGCTGAGGTGTCGGTGCCGCTCGGCGGCGCCTTCCATAGCCGCCGTCTGCGACTGGTTTCGAGCCAGGTTGGGCACGTCGCACCCTCGCGCCGGGCGGAGTGGACGCATCATCGCCGTCTCACCGAGGCGGTGCGATTGCTCGCCGATGCGCGCCTGGATGCGCTATTGGCGCCGGCGGTGGATTTCCGCGATTTGCCGGCGCGGCTGAACGGTATTCTCAATGCCAGGAGTGGCGTACTCTGTCAGCTCATTCAATATCCATAAGGGGGCTAGCTTTGTTTGCCGTCGAAGTCCGCGATCACATCATGATCGCCCATTCCTTCCGCGGGGCCATATTCGGCCCGGCGCAGGCCCTGCATGGCGCGACCTTCGTGGTCGATGCCTGCTTTATTGCACAAAGTCTCGATCCGAACGGCATTGTTATCGATATCGGGGCCGCGCACGAAGCGCTGAAGGCCACGCTGAAGCCGCTCAATTACAAAAATCTCGACGACGTACCGGAGCTAAAAGGCGCCAATACCACCACCGAATTCCTCACCAAATATATCTTCGACCGGCTGGCGGACGCCGCGCGCGCGGGCTCGCTCGGCCGTGACGGCCGCGAGCTCAAGGCGATCCGTATCACACTGTCGGAATCGCACGTCGCGCGCGCCTGGTATGAGGCGGACTTGTGGTGAGACGAATTGCGTTCGCGGTTCCCGGCAGTCTGGCGACGCCGACCGGCGGCTATGCCTACGACCGGCGCATGATCGAGGAACTCGAACGGCTTGGCTGGCAGATCGATGTCATCGATCTGGGCGAGGGATTCCCCTGGCCGAGCGATGCAACGCGCGCGCAGGCGTGGTTGCGGCTATCCGACATTCCTTCCGGTCGAACGATTATTATCGATGGGCTGGCTTTCGGTGTCCTGCCGGAGGCGGTGTTGCAGCTTCGCGTGGAAAACCCGCTGATCGCCTTGGTGCATCATCCGCTGGCCTTGGAGGCCGGACTTTCGCTGCAACAGGCCAATATCCTGCGTTCCTGCGAGCGCGCGGCGCTGATCGCGGCGCGGCTGGTCATCGCCAACAGCGCGGAGACCGCACGCCACCTGACGCAGGATTATGGCGTGGCGGCGGACCGCATTACGATTGCCTGTCCCGGCACCGATCCGGCGCCGAAGGCGCAGGGCAGTCGCGATGGCATCGTGCGATTGCTCTCGGTCGGCGCCCTGGTGCCGCGCAAGGGTTTCGACGTGTTGATCGCGGCGCTCGCCACGCTTGCCGACCTGCCGTGGCGGCTGACCATCGCCGGCGATCGCGGCCGCGATCCGCAGACCGCCGTGCGGCTCGATGCCGATCTTGCGCGCCACAGTCTGGGAGCACGCGTTGCGGTGCTCGGGGCCGTGTCGCCGGAGCGCCTGCGCGAGCTTTACACGAGCGCCGATCTGTTCGTGCTGGCTTCGCGCTTCGAAGGCTACGGCATGGCCTATGCCGAAGCCATCGCCCACGGTCTGCCGGTCGTCGGCACCACTGCCGGGGCAATACCGGCGACAGTACCGGCGGCTGCCAGCGTGCTCATAGCCCCTGACGATGCGGGCGCGCGCGCGCGCGAACAATTTTTGCGCGAAGCCCACATCACCGCGCAACTCAAACATCCGCACATCGTCGCCGTGTACGAAACGGGCATGGTGGACACGGGCGCGCCCGAGCCATCGCCTTTTATGGTGATGGAATTTATTCGGGGTAATAATCTCGACGATTTGCGTGGACTCCTCTACGCGCAGATCATCGACCTGGCTCGCCAGATTTGCGATGCGCTCGCGTACGCGCACGACCTGGGACTCGTTCATCGCGACCTCA
>JACQDO010000450.1 GCA_016201085.1 Hyphomicrobiales bacterium
CTCGCGCGAATAGCCGCTGGCGCCGAAGATCTGTAGTGAATCCTGCACGATCTTGATCGCCGCCTCCGAGGCGAAGATCTTCGCCTGCGCCGCCAGCATCGGGTCGGGGAAGACGCTGCCGGCGCCGCGCGAGCGCGCCGCCGCATAGAGCATCAGGCGCGAAGCGGTGAGCTGCGTCCGCATGTCGGCCAGCATCCATTGCAGTCCCTGGAATTCGCCGATCGGACGGCCGAACTGGTTGCGCGTCTTGGCGTAGTCGAGCGCGTGTTCGAGCGCGCCGGCGGCGATGCCCATCGCCACCGTGCCGGCGCCGACGCGCTGGCTGTTATAGGCGTTCATCAGGTCGGCGAAGCCGCGGCGGAAACCGGAGGGCGGCATCACCACCATGTCGGCCGGCACTTCGAGGTTTTCGAACACCAGTTCGCCCTCGGGCATGCCGCGCAGGCCCATGGTCTTTTCGCGACGGGTGACGTGCAGCCCTTTGGCCTCGTCACGCACGGCCAGGAAGCCGCCGATGCCGAGTGCCTCGCCTTTTTCATCGAACACGCGGGCGAAGATCAGATGCAGCTTCGACACGCCGCCGCCGGTGATCCAATGCTTCTTGCCGTTGATGATGTAACGGTCGCCGCGCCGGTCGGCGCGCGTGGTCATGGCGGTGGCGTCGCTGCCCGCCTCGGGCTCGGTGATGCAGATGGCCGGCTTGTCGCCGGCGAGCACCAGGCGGGCGGCGAGCTGCTTCTGCGCCTCGCTGCCATAGGCCATCACCGTCGAGATGGCGCCCATATTGGTCTCGACCGCGATGCGCGCGGTGACGGTGCAGGCTTTCGCCATTTCCTCGATCACCAGCACGGCCTCGAGATAGGAACGGCCCTGGCCGCCGAGCGCCGTCGGCAGGGTCATGCCGAGGAAGCCGGCCTCGGCCATGGCCTTCACGATGTCCCAGGGGTACTGCTCGTCGCGGTCGATGGCCGCCGCGCGCGGACGCACGACCCGGTCGGCAAAGGCGCGGGCATAGTCTTGTAATTGGCGTTCGTCGGGGGAAAGGCCGAGGTCCATGGGCCGATGTTATACGTCATTCCGGGGCGCCAGCCATAAGCGCGTTTACGCGCGTCTTCAACGCGCTATGGCGGCGAACCCGGAATCCAGACGCGGACGCGGTAATTGCCTCTGGATTCCGGGTCCGCGCTTTCGAGCTGCGTCCCGGAATGACGAAGAGCAATTAACCACTCGTTAGGGTTAACGTTTTATTGCTCGGAGATGCCGCCGGATCGCCCGAAGCGCCCTCGAACGGCCCATGCCGCCCGCCTGCTTGCCTCGGCCGCCATCGCGACCGTGCTGGCGCTGGCAGTGGCGGGCTGCAAGACCACCGGCGACGATACCACCGGCTCGATCGGCGCCAGCAATGCCCCGCGCAGCGAAGCGGAGTGGCGGCAATCGCTCGACCGCTGGGCCGGCCGTTATCGCGACAATCCCGGCGATCCCGAGGCCGCCATTGCCTATGCGCGGGCTTTGCGCGCCACCGATCAACGCGCGCAGGCGGTTGCCGTGCTCGAGCAGGCCTCGATCCGCAATCCGGGCAATATGCCGCTGCTCGGCGCCTATGGCCGCGCGCTGGCGGATGCCGGCAACTATCAACAGGCGCTCGATACGCTCAACCGCGCGCATACGCCCGACCAGCCCGACTGGCGCATTCTCAACGCGCAGGGCGCGGTGCTCGATCAGATGGGCCGGCACGCCGATGCGCAACGCATCTATTCGGCCGCGCTCAAGATCGTGCCGGACGAGCCCTCGGTCTTGTCCAATCTCGGCCTGTCCTATGTGCTGATGAAGGATCTCAAGCGCGCCGAGCTCACGCTGCGGCGCGCGGTAGAGCAGCCGAAGGCCAATCCGAAGGCGCGGCAGAATCTGGCGCTGGTCGTCGCGCTGCGCGGCCGCTTCGCCGAGGCCGAGCAGATCGCCCGCGCCGATCTGCCGGAGAGCGAAGCCACCGCCAATGTCGGCTATCTGCGGCAGATGCTGTCGCAGCATAGCGAATGGCAGAAAACCGGGCGGCGGCCTTACGCGCCGCAGCCCGACTCCGGAACCTGAACTTCTAATCCGCCTCATCCTGAGGAGGCACGAAGTGCCGTCTCGAAGGATGGGGCGGCCCCATGGTTCGAGACGCCGTGCTTCGCACGGCTCCTCACCATGAGGCCGATTAGGACTACTGCAGCGCCATGACCTTGATGGCGGCGGGTCCAAGAATGACCACGAACAGCACCGGCAGGAAGAACAGGATCATCGGCACCGTCAGCTTCGGCGGCAGGCCGGCGGCCTTCTTCTCGGCTTCCGACATGCGCATGTCGCGGTTTTCCTGCGCCATCACGCGCAGCATGGTCGCCAGCGGCGTGCCGTAACGCTCGGCCTGCTGCAACGCCATGCAAACCGATTTCACGCCGTCGAGATCGGTGCGCTTGGCGAGATTCTCATAAGCCTGTCGCCGGTCGGGCAGATAGGACAATTCGGCGGTGGTGAGGGTGAGCTCCTCGGCCAGCGCCACCGACTGGGAGCCGACTTCCTCGCTGACCTTGCGGAACGCCGCCTCGATCGACATGCCGGATTCCACGCAAATCAGCAGCAGATCGAGGGTGTCGGGAAAAGCGCGCTTGATCGACAATTGCCGCTTCTGGATCTTGCTTTTCAGCAGCATTAACGGCAGTTGCATGCCGATATAGGCGACGCCGATGCAGAGGCCGAACTTGACGAGGGGCGGCTGATTGAAATCGAGCACCACGAACAGATAGAACGCGGCGAACAGGAAGGCGACCGAGGGCGTCACCATGCGGAAGAACAGATAAGTGATATAGGGCGCATGACCGCGATAGCCGGCCTGCACCAGTTTCAGCCGCGCTTCTTCCTGGCCTACCCATTTGTTCAAGTTGAAGTTCTCGACGATCTTTTGAACATATTGCTTGGGCGATTGCCGCAACGTGGCTTTCTGCCTGTCCTGCGTCATGCGCTCGCGCTCACGCTGGCGGATCTTTTCGCGTTCCACCGCGACCGCCTTCATGCGCTTGCCGAGCGAGTCGGCGAATACATACGGCATCGCCAGCGTGAGCACCGTCGCGGCGGCGGCGACGGCGGCGAACACCATCGTCATCGATTGGGTGTTGAGCAAGCTGATCATCAAATCGAGCATCGGCTACTTTTTTCCTTGGCGCACGATCTCGTTCAAGAACCGCTTGCCACTTTTCGGGATCACGCGCGCTAAAAGTCGAAGTTGATCATTTTCTTCATCACCAGGACGCCCATGGCCATCCAGCAGGCGGATGCGGCCAACATGAGGTTGCCGAGCGGTTCGGTGAACAGCACGTTGATGTAATTCGGGCTGGTGATCCACACCAGCGTCATCACCGCGATCGGCAGCGCACCGATGATGGAGGCCGAGGCTTTCGCTTCCATCGACATCGCCTGGATCTTGGCCTTCATCTTCTTGCGGTCGCGCAGCACGCGCGAAAGATTGCCCAGCGCTTCCGACAGATTGCCGCCGGCCTTCTGCTGGATCGCGATAACGATGCCGAAGAAATTAGCCTCCGGCACCGGCATGTGCTCGTAGAGCTTGCCGCAGGCATCGCCGAGCGGCATGCCGATGGCCTGGGTCTCGACGATGGCCCGGAATTCCGATTTGAGCGGCTCGGGTGCCTCGACCGTGATCATTTTCATGCAATCGAGCAGCGGCAGGCCGGCCTTGATGCCGCGCACGATGATATCGACCGCATCCGGAAACGCGTTGAGAAATTTGGTTTCGCGGCGCTTCTTCAGAAAGGACAGCAGCCAGTAGGGCAGGCCGAAGGCGCCGGCAAAGCCAAGCCCTATGGCCGGCAGCAAGCCGGCGCTCGAGAACAGTCCCATCAGGAACATCGCCACGCCGATGCCGGCGGAGATGAGCGCGTATTGCCGTTTCGACCACGTCAAACCGGCCTGCGCGATGCGGGTCGCGAGCGGCACGCGCCTGTTTTTCTTGTTGCGTTCCTCGAATTCCTTGAGCGTGGTTTCGATGACGTCGCGGCGGGATTTCTGCGACACGCCTCGTGTCGTGCGCGTCACGGCCTGGTTCTTGGCGACGCTCGCCATGCGCTGCTCGGCTTTGCGCTCGCCGGACAGGATCGGGTAGACGAACACCCAGGCCACGCCGCCGATGGCAACCGCCGCCAGAAAAAATAATGCGATCGAGTCCAAGGGCCGCTCCGATCAGGCTTGCATGGCGTTGGTGGCGGCCTCCGCGGCGTCGAGCGCGGTCGCCAGACGTTGTTCCTCGCCGTAATAACGGGCGCGATCCCAGAAGCGCGGCCGTCCGATGCCGGTGGAGCGGTGGCGGCCGATGATGTTGCCCTGCGCGTCCTCGCCGACCATGTCGTAGACGAACAGGTCCTGGGTGATGATGACGTCGCCTTCCATGCCCATCACTTCGGTGATGTGGGTGATCTTGCGCGAGCCATCGCGCAGGCGCGCGGCCTGCACCACCAGATCGACCGAGGCGGTGATCATCTCGCGGATGGTGCGCGAAGGCAGCGAAAAGCCGCCCATGGTGATCATCGATTCGAGACGCGAGAGCGCCTCGCGCGGGTTATTGGCGTGCAGCGTGCCCATCGAGCCGTCATGGCCGGTGTTCATGGCCTGTAGCAGATCGAAGGCCTCGGGTCCGCGCACTTCGCCGACGATGATGCGCTCCGGCCGCATGCGCAGGCAGTTGCGCACCAGATCGCGCATGGTGACCTGGCCTTCGCCTTCCAGATTGGGCGGCCGCGTTTCCAGGCGCACCACGTGCGGCTGCTGCAGTTGCAGTTCGGCGGCGTCCTCGCAGGTGATGATGCGCTCGTCGTCGTCGATGAACTGGGTGAGGCAGTTGAGCAGCGTGGTCTTGCCGGAGCCGGTGCCGCCCGAGATCAGGCAGTTGACCCGGCTGCGGCCGACGATACGCAGGATTTCGGCGCCTTGTTCCGTGACGGTGCCATACTTGACCAGTTGGTCGAGCGTCAGCTTGTCTTTCTTGAATTTGCGGATGGTGAGCGCGGGGCCGTCGATCGCCAGCGGCGGCACGATGGCATTGACGCGGCTGCCGTCGGGCAGACGCGCGTCGCAGATCGGCGAAGATTCGTCGACGCGGCGGCCGATCTGACTGACGATGCGCTGGCAGATGTTCAAAAGCTGCTGGTTGTCGCGGAAGCGGATGCCGGTCTTCTGGATCTTGCCTTTGACTTCGATGTAGACCGTGCCGGAGCCGTTCACCATGATGTCGGCGATGTCGTCGCGCGACAGCAGCGGTTCGAGCGGGCCGAAGCCGAGCACGTCGTTGCAGATATCGTCGAGCAGTTCCTCCTGCTCGGAGATCGACATCACGATGTTCTTGATCGCGATGATTTCGTTGACGATGTCGCGGATTTCCTCGCGCGCCGAGTCGGCATCGAGCCGCGCCAATTGCGCCAGATCGATCGCCTCGATCAGCGCGCCGAAGATGGTGGATTTGGTCTGGTAAAAGGCCTCGGAACGGCGCGCATCGACCGATGACGGCACCTGATTGATCGGCGAAGGAGCGCGGCCGGCGGAAGGCGCGGGCACCAGCGGCGCGCCCAGTCCTTCGGAGGGAAACGGCGTAAGGCCGGGTTCCGCCGCCGTGCGGGCGGCCGGCTTCGGCGCCTCGGCCGGTTTTGCTGCCGGCGCAGGCGCAAGCGACGCCGGCCGCGCGGCCGGCGCTGGGGCGCGAGCTTCAGATGTTCCGCTACGCTTA
>JACQDO010000009.1 GCA_016201085.1 Hyphomicrobiales bacterium
AACAGGCTCGGATCAAACAAAGCCAGACCGGAGATCGCCAGCAGCACCAGGCAAACCGGATCGTCACCGATGAGCGCAGCGACGTCTTGCGGGTGCCGAGCCAGGCGCTGCGTTATACGCCCGCGACCGCCGGTGCATCGCGGCGCGCCGGCGCATCGGGCCGCACACCGTCCGCCGACCAAGGCCGAGTCTGGGTGCTGCGCGACGGCAAGCCGGTCCGGGTTGTCGTGGCCACCGGTCTCGACGACGAGACCTATACCGAAATCGTCAAGGGCGAGATCAATCAAGGCGAGCAAGTCATCGTCGCCGAGCAACGCAGCAACAGCAGCGGCCGGGCGACAGCGCCGCGCCTGCGCTAGGCGCATCGACCATGACGGAACCCATCATCAGGCTCAAGCACGTCACGCGGACATACCACGCCGGCGACGTCGACGTGCATGCGCTACGCGACGTCAGCATCGCCATCGACAGCGGCGAATTCGTCGCCATCATGGGCTCGTCGGGCTCCGGCAAATCGACGTTGATGGCGGTGCTCGGCTGTCTCGACCGGCCGAGCAGCGGGCAATATTATTTCGAGGGCAACGACGTCGCCGGTCTGAGCGAGCCGGAGCGCGCGCGGCTGCGCAGCGAACGACTGGGCTTCGTGTTCCAGAGCTTCAATCTTTTGTCCCGCACCAGCGCGCTGGAGAACGTGTCGCTGCCGTTGTTCTATGCCGCCGCCGGGCCGGCAAGCGCCAGCTCGCGCGTCGAGCGGGCGCGATCGGCGCTCCAACTGCTCGGGCTCGGCGACCGCGAACGCAACACCCCCGGTCAGCTCTCTGGCGGCCAGCAGCAGCGGGTGGCGATCGCTCGGGCGCTGATCAACTCGCCCGGCCTGCTGCTCGCCGACGAGCCGACCGGCAATCTCGACACCCGCACCTCGCACGACATCATGCAGACGCTGACGCGGCTCAACCGCGAGCAGGGCGTCACCATCATCGTCGTCACCCACGAGGCCGACATCGGTGCCTATGCCGACCGGGTGTTGACCATGCGCGACGGGCAGGTGATTGCCGACACGCGTAATCCGAAACCGGCGCAAACCAAGGCAATCCCGCGCAGTGAAGCGCCCGCCGCAGGCCTGCCGGTTGCGCCCGTGCGTGCGGCGCTGCTGGCGACCGCCCGGCGCGCCCATCCGGTCTGGCGCTTTGGGCTGATGATCATGACGGCCGCCATGCAGGCGCTCTGGCGCAACATGATGCGCTCGACCTTGACCATGCTGGGCGTCTTCATCGGCGTCGCCGCCTTGATCGCCATGGTCGCCGTCGGCCAGGGCGCCAACGAAGCGGTGCGCAAGCAGATCGAAAGGCTCGGCACCAATCTGGTGGTCGTGGTGCCGGGCGCGCGAACGATGGGCGGCATGCGCGCCGGGTCCGGCAGCGCGTCCACGCTCACCATCAACGATGCGCAGGCGATCCGGCGTGAGAGCGCCGCGGTGAGCGAGGTCAGCTATCTCATCCGGCAATCCGGACAGGTGGAAGCCGGCAATCAGAATTGGAACACGCAAATCCAAGGCATCAGCGCGAATTACCCGCCAATGACCAACTGGCGAATCGATGTCGGGCGCGAGATCACGCCCGACGACGAGGCTTCCGCGGCCCTGGTGGTGGTGATCGGGCAGACCGTGGCGAAGCAGTTGTTCGGCGAGTCGCAGGTTCCGATCGGCGCACTCATCCAGGTGAAGAGCGTGCCGATGCGGGTGATCGGCGTCCTCGATTCCAAGGGCCAGACGCCATACGGCCAGGACCAGGACGACCTGGTGATGATCCCGTTCACCACGGCGGAACGCAAGGTGCTCGGGGTGGCTGCGCCGTCCCAGGCGCAGGCGCAGCTCAATTGGATATATCCAAGCCCGCCCAACCCCTATGAGCTGAAGCCGCGTTTGGCCGGCTACGTCAATCAGATCTACGTGCAAGCCATCAATTCGACGGAGGTGCAGCCGGCGATCCGCGAGATCACCGATCTTCTGGTGCGCCGCCATCGCATCAAACCCGGCGACATCGCCGATTTTTCCGTGCGCAATCTCAGCCAGATCGCCGAAACGGCCGAGAGCAGCAGCCGCATCATGGCGCTCCTGCTGGCCGCCGTCGCCTCGATTTCGCTCGTCGTCGGCGGCATCGGCATCATGAACATCCTGCTGGTGTCGGTGACCGAGCGCACGCGCGAGATCGGCCTGCGCATGGCGCTCGGCGCGCAGGAGTCGTCGATCCTGGCGCAATTCCTCGTCGAGGCGATCTTGCTCTGCGCGATCGGCCGCAGTCGGAATTTTCTTCGGCTACTATCCGGCGCGCAAGGCCGCGCATCTCGATCCGATCGAGGCGTTGAGGTACGAGTAGTACTTTGTCATTCCGGGTCCGGCACTTCGTGCCGTCCCGGAATGACGAAGGAAGCGTTCACTCTCCCGGCAGCATACGTTGCAGCACGCCGTCGCGGCGCACAAAATAATGATACAGCGCGGCCGTCACATGCAGGCCGATCAGCGTCAACATGGCATAATTCGACAGCACTGCGTGCACGTCGCCGGTCCAGCGGAAACCCGGCGCGC
>JACQDO010000466.1 GCA_016201085.1 Hyphomicrobiales bacterium
GCCTCCCGCTCGGCGGGCGTGACGTGCGCTCGGTCGAGTGGCACGAGGTCTACGATCCGGCGACCGACAAATATTCCGACCGCGCCAGCATGCGCGGCTCGACCGGCACGCAGCCTTTCGTCGGCCAGCGCGACCACATGGGCGTTGCCGTCGTCGATGGCAAAATCCACGCCATCGCCGGACGCATGGACAGCTACGATTTCAATACCAGCCTGAATGCCGTCTACGATCCCAAGACCGACGCCTGGTCGTTCCGCGCGCCGCTGCCGACCGCGCGCAGCGGCCCCTCCTGCGTCTACATCGGCGGCAAGATCGTGGTATTCGGCGGCGAGGCCACCGGCAGGGTGTTCGGCACCAACGAGGCCTACGATCCCAAGACCGATACCTGGGAAGCGCTCACGCCCATGGCGATCCCGCGCCACGGCCTGCATGGCGCCACCTGAGCGGTGATCGGCAACATGGTGCACGTGCCCGGCGGCGGCCCGGTGCCCGGCGGCCAGGTACAGGGCGCCTACCACGACGCCTTCACCTTCGGCTGAACGCAGGCATGCGCGCAAAAAAAGCGGCCGCCCCCGCGAACGAGGGCGGCCTTACGCTTACAACGCTACGAATTATTATCGCGCTGGGCGCAGATTAAGCTCGGCTACCCCAACCGCCAGATTGAGGCCAACCTGGCCCTGCACCGAAACCGGTTGCAGCGATACGGTGCGGTCGGAACCGCCGACCAGCACGTTGGCGCCGAGGCCCGCGCCGACCGTCGCCTCGCCACTGGCCCCGCCGTAGTGACCGGCGAGCGCGCCGAACTTGCGCGTGCTCGGCGCATAGACCGCCCAGATCATTTCGCCGCCGGCGGTGGCGCCGATATCGAGACCGAACTTGTTGATCGACCCCGTGTAGACCTCGCGCGGGCCGGGCTGCGACGGCGTGAACATGCAGGCCACATCCTTGTGCGAGGTGATGATGAGACCGATGCCGCCGGAAATATCGCAGGTCAGGGTGCCAACTTTCGTCCGATTGGGTGTTTGCGCCACGGTTGGTGCAGGCAGAGCCACCGCCGCGACAATCGCCACGGCAGCAAGTGCGCTCAATGGCCTATGCATATCGGGTTCTCCCTTCACTGATGTTTGATGCCCGACAACGCATCGCGGTGCAATAAGTTCCGTTGCCGAGTTCCAATGCCACGGTGCAGTCTCGGCTAAATCGTGCAGCGGGTTAAGAAATTCGCGCGAGCAGCACCTGCCAAGGGGCTGAACGCCGTATCGCAACTGACCATAATCGTTGGCGAGTGTCGCGACGGCCGCGCATTGTCCCCCGATCTCGGCACGGTCAAACGGTCGCTTTTGTGCGTGCGATCGACTGTCTGCGCTGGCTCAGGGGCGGCCGCCTGGGCGCCAATAGGTAGCTCAACTCCGGTCCACAACGCGACGATCGCCATCGTGCCCGCAATCAGAATGGCCGCCAATGCATATGAGGCTAATCCGCGCATGACACGATTTAACGCTGGTGCCGGCGATTGGTTCAGGCCGGATAACCACAGCGTCGAACTGCGGCACGCACGCTGTGGAACATTTCACATAAGGCCACGTTTTCTATCTGAATATTCGTCATAAACCGCACAAGCCGGGGAAAAACATGGCCACGCGTACCGCTAAAACCGTCACCGCGGATGAGATTGCGGCAATCGAAGACCTGATGAGCGATCTTGAGAAACGGCTGCACCGTTTATCCAGCACCGCTCGTCGCGAGACCTCGGGCGCCACCAACGATATCCATGATTTCGTCAGCGACGCGCTTGGCAATATCATGAAACGCGTGCGCGAAAGCGCGGCCGATGTCGGCGAAACGGTGACCGACGAGGCAACGCGGTACAGCAGCGATGCCATCAAGAAGCTGAACGACGAAGTCGAGCAGCGCCCCTTGATGATGCTCGGCGTGGCGGCCGGGATCGGGTTTCTTATTGGGTCGGCAACCAGACGATAGAACCATGCGCATCGAGCACATCGTCGCCGGCGTCGCAGATCAGTTGGCGGGGCGCCTGTTGCGTCGCGCCCTGCTGGCGCTCGCGATTGCGGCGCTTGCAATTGTCTCGATCTATTTTGCCACCAGCGCCGGAACGCTGGCGCTGCAAGCGCGATATGGCGCGGTGAATGCCTATCTGATCATGGCTGCGATCTACGCCGCGCTGGCGCTCGCCGGTTGTCTATGGTGGGCGATGCAGGGCCGGCACGCCAAATCCGGCACACCGGCGATCGGTCAGACACGCGAGCTGCAACTGGTCATGCTCGTGGAAGCCGCGATGCTCGGTTATGCCTTGGCCCGTAAAGGCGAGCGCGCGCACTAAAGCGCGCGGCACCGTAATCTATAATTTGAGACCCTCTAGAGCATTCGGCTCTTGAGTTGAATCAAAAGTGAAGAGCCTGGGGATTCCGGTTTGGGCCGGATCGTGATTCGTTGTTGTCTCTGATTTGGAGGCAGCGATGGGCAAGGCGCATTCAGAAGATCTGCGACAGCGCGTGGTGGCGGAGGTGGCGGCCGGCGCGTCGCGGCGGCAAGCGGCCGAACGGTTCAAGGTGGGTATCTCTTCGGCGATCCGTTGGGTCAGCCTCAAGGAGGAGACCGGCGGGGTGGCGCCGCGGCCGCGTGGCGGAAAGTCCCGTTCGCCGCTGGAGCCGCACGCCGATTGGCTCTTGCAGCTCACCCGCGCCCAACCGGACCTGACACTGGAGGCGATCGTCGTCAGGTGCGAGAAGGAGATCGGGATCGAGACGTCGGAAGCTTCGCTGCGCCGCTTCTTCAAGCGCCACGCCATCACCTTCAAAAAAAAGCCTGCACGCGGCCGAGCAGGAGCGACCCGACGTGGCGCAAGCCCGTGCACGCTGGAAGGCCGGCCAGGCCGGCCTTGACCCGACAAGATTGGTGTTCGTCGATGAAACCGGCGCCGATACCAAGATGGTGCGCGCCTATGGCCGCGGTCCGCGCGGCGAACGGCTGGTCTGCAAGCAGCCCTGGGGTCACTGGAAGACGACCACCTTCACCGCTGGCCTCAGATGCAACGGCCTTGTTGCGCCTTTGGTGCTCGACGGGCCGATGACCGGCGAGGCTTTCCTCGCCTATGTCGAGCAAATCCTTCTCCCCACGCTCACACAGGGCGACATCGTGGTGATGGACAATCTGCCTGCCCATAAGCCTCAAGCCGTTCGGAGGGCCATCGAAGCCAAGGGCGTAAACCTCGTCCTGTTGCCGCCGTATTCCCCCGATCTCAATCCGATCGAACTCGCCTTTGCCAAGCTCAAGGGCTCGCTTAAAAAGGCCGCCGAACGCACGCGCGAGGCGCTGTGGGACAGAATCGCAAGCCTCCTTCCCGAGTTCACCCCGCAGGAATGCGCCAACTACTTCCGCCACGACGGTTACGCTTCAACTTAAGAGTCGAATGCTCTAGCTCGCCCGTCGCTCGCGCCGCTTGGCGTTGCGTTCGAAGAACAGCGCCTGGCTGAGCACCGCCGACACCGTCGAGGGCTGGAACGGTTTGGCGATCAGGAAAGCCGGCTCCGGCCGCTCGCCGGTGAGGAAACGCTCGGGATAGGCGGTGATGAAGATCACCGGCACCTCGAAACTGCGCAGCAACTCGTTGACCGCATCGAGACCGGACGAGCCGTCGGCCAACTGGATATCGGCCAGGATGAGTCCCGGCCGTTTGACCTTGGCCAGATCCACCGCCTCTTTGTGCGTGCGCGCGACGCCGAGCACACGATGGCCGAGGCCTTCCACCAGCCCTTCCAGATCGAGCGCGATGAAAGTCTCGTCCTCGATGATGAGCACATCGGTGGCAATTTCCACAGCGAGTTCGCGGCCGGACTGTTCGGCCAGATCGCGCAGCGCCGGTACGTCGATATCCAGCACCTTGGCGGCATCGTCTTCCGACAGCCCCTCGAGCGCGACCAGCAGGAAGGCCTGCCGCGGAAGCGGGGCGATCTGCGCGAGATGACGCTCGACTGGCTGGCTGTTGCCGGCGATGGGGGGCTTGCCATTCAAGGCGATCGAATTCCAGATTTTCGTGAACAGCCGATACAGCGCAATGCGGGTCGACGCATCGGTGCCGAGCACCTTGGGGTCCTGCACCAGGGCTTCCAGGGCGGCCGCCACATAGGCGTCACCCGAGGCCTGACTGCCCGAAAGCGCGCGGGCATAGCGGCGGAGATATGGCACATGCTGAGCAACTGCTTGAGATGTCGTCAAGAATCCCTCCCAAACCGATCGCGCCCGAGGTTATTAGGAACGCATTGCCCCCAAATATCCCTGAATTCGTGACCCATGCATATCCGTTCAGATACGAAATCAGTCTCGTTCGGAAGCACTAACGTGGCCACGGCAAAAAAGTTCCATGGCCGACGGAACTATACGCCATTTCACGGGTTTTGATTGAGTGCATAAAGGGGGACCTGTGCCTGGCTTGGGCAAGGGATTTGGGGTCGAGAGATGAACGAACGCAAACCCGTGGGACAACAAAAAACAATGGAAACCGCGGCCAGTCGCCATAAAAAGGACCATGCCAAGCCGGCAAAACTGGGGCGCGAGGTGCAGGCTCGCCTCGGCCAGCAACTGCGCGCCGTGTATGACGACGTCGTGAACCAAGGGGTGCCGGACCGTTTCACCGAGTTGCTCAACCGTTTGGACGGTAATGGGAACAAGGAAAAACGCTGATGGCCATGGACGAGTCGGTGCGCAAAGCCGTTCTCGGCGCGGTGCCCAGCCTCCGCGCATTCGCGATCTCGCTCTGCGGGAACGTGGATCGCGCCGACGATCTGGTGCAGGAGACGCTGGTGCGCGCGCTGGCCAATATCGACTCGTTCCAGCCTGGCACCAATATGTCGGCCTGGCTGTTCA
>JACQDO010000467.1 GCA_016201085.1 Hyphomicrobiales bacterium
GTGCCGGCACGGTGACGCCGAATTTCTGCACGATCGCCACCAGCACCGTCGCGCCGGTCATGAACGCGGCATTGAGCACGTTGACGGCGGCCACCGTGCGAGCGCGGTAATCAACATCGGACCAGGCCTGCACGGCGGCAAAGGCCGGCACGATGAACAGCCCGCCGGCGATCGCCAGTCCGCACAGATCCAGCGCGACTCGCACACCAAGCAGCGAGGCAAAGACGACGCCCGGCGCCTGCGGCGTCGGCGCGGCGCGCACGCCCAGCGTGGCAAATCCCACATCGAGCGCGAACAGGCCGAGCAGCACGGCGCCTACCAGCGTCGTCCTGAGCACGATGTGCCCGCGCGCGATCAGCGCCGCGAGGCCCGAGCCGGCGCCGACCGCAACCGAGAACAGCGCCAGATAAATCGTCACACTGTCCTCGTTACCGCCGATCAGCGTCTTGATCAGCGGCGGCAACAGCGACAGCACCACAATGCCGACCAGCCAGAACCAGCTCGTCACCATGGCGCCCCACCACAGCCGCGAATCGGCGCGCAAGTGGCGGATCATCGCCGCGGTAGAGGCGGCGATGTTGAGCGCTATTTTAAGATGAGGCGCGCCTTCGCCGCTCGGCGGAATGAGCAAAGCCGCCAGCCAGCAGGCCAAGGCGAAGGCCATGAGCAGGACGGCGAAAGCCGCGGCATCGCCGCCGCCGCGCGCCGCCACGCCGCCGACGATGGTGCCGGTGAGAATGGCGATGAAAGTGGCACCTTCAACCAGTGCATTGCCGGCCGGCAATTCGGCGCGCGCCAAATGATCCGGCAAGATGCCGTATTTGATCGGTCCGAACAGCGAGGCGATGACGCCGAAGCCGGCGAGCGCGGCGAACAAAATCTGGATCGACTGCAGCGCGTAGCCCAGCACCGCAACGGCCGCGACTGCGATCTCGCTGAATTTCAGCCACTGCGCCACCCGCGCCTTGTCGTAGCGGTCGGCCAACTCGCCGCCGAGCGCGGAGAGCAAGAAATACGGCGCGATGAAGATCGCGCTGGCCAGCGTGATCAATGCTTCCGCGTCGGCGGCATCCGTATGGAACAAAATGAGAAAGACCAGCGCGGTCTTGAGAAAATTATCGTTGAACGCCGCGAAAAACTGGCACCAGAACAGCGGCGCGAAGCGCCTCGACAGCATCAGGGGCGGCGGCATGGTTCCAGAGTATTACAAAGTTCCAAAGCGCGTGTGCAATGCCGGCGCAAAAAAATGGGCGGCCTTCTGGCCGCCCAAAGGGGTCGCTACCGTAAACGCAACAAACTAATTACGCATACGCATCGGCCTGAAACTGCGGACCGGCCGGCGTCCACGATGGGATTTCTACTGATAGGATTCGAGCATCACCGCTCCCAAGGCAAGACCAAGGGCAATAGCAAGCACGATGGTGAACAACGAAATCCACATGACATAGCCTCCTCGTTGGCGCGAGTACGCGCGCGGGAAGTCTGGCCCGGCAACGCGCCAGCGCCGATCCGGTTCCTGGGTTTCATTGCACGGACATGCCGTCGTGGTGATTTATTTGCCGCCACACAGGTTAAAACTCTACGCGATGGGAACCGTAGGTATTTCCGGCTAAAACCGGATCGAGGATTGCAGGTCGGCGAGCAGAATACGCAGCTCGAGTTCCCGGAACTCCAGGTAAATCTTGCGCAGCCAGCGCTGCAGCTCGATCTGCACGTCGAGCGGGATGTCGTGCGCATTGGCGAGCCGCGTGTTCGAAAACGAAAACGGCGGTTTGTCGATATAGCGGCGCAGGCCCTGCGCCAGCGCCGGGACCCGCACCAGCGCCGCGCCGCTTCCCAGCATCGGATATTTATCGCGGTGCTGGGAAGGACCCAGCATCTCGTTGAGCAGCGGCACCATCACCGCCTGCGGCAGCCGGCTGCGCAGCCCGCGATAAGCCTCCACCGATGCGCGGTCGGGCGCGATCACGAACAAAATGGCGGGGGCGATGCCGCGCTTGCGCGCTTCCGAGTCAAATCCGATCCGGCTGGCCACCGCAACAAACGATTCAAATGCTTGGTAGCCGAGATCGACGATTTTGCTGGCGCCGTCATCGGCGATCAGGCGGTCGAACAACGCCATCTGCCCTTTGATGTCGCCGACCTCGGATACCTTGGCGTATTCGGGCAGGAATTGCACAAGCGTGCCTTCGCCGGAATTGACGTCGAAGGCCGCCACCGGACGGCCTTCGTGACGATGAAACTCGGTTAGCAGTCGCGCCACCAGCGTCTTGCCCACCCGCGGGCGCGGCGACGCAACGATTGTTATCGAGTGGCGGAACGACATTTTCTGGCCCGTTCGTCATTCCAGGGCACGGGCTTGAGCCCGCGCGCGGAACTTACCATCGAATACGCATACCGCGCGGATCCGTTGGCCAACGTCTCGGAATGATAAATCGGCTAGCTGGCGGCCTGATGAATGTCGCTCTCCATCTTCGGCGCGACCAGTTCAATCAGCTTTACGCGATCGTATTCGGCCCACACGTTGCCCAGCCAATGTCGGACATAGCCGCGCAGCACAAACGAATTGCTGGCCGGCTCACCTTTGGCGTTCTTGTTGGCGACGAAAGAAACAAAGGGAACGCTGGACAGTTCGACCTGCTCGCAAGCCATCTCGTTGAGCTTCGGAACGGTGATCTCCTCGGCACCCTTGATCTGCTTGAAATAGTGATTGTAGGTCGCCGGATCCCACTCGAAGAACGAGGTGTCGTTGATGTGGTTTTTCACCAGGAAGTAGTTGGCGTCGCCGACGAAGCGTGCTGTCTCGGAAATTTCCTGCAGCGAGGCGATCGAGGGGCCGAGAATATGGAACACCGCGAAAGTGATCTGGCCCTTCTTGGCCGATTCGAGGAAGCCGATATCGCTTAACGCCTGCAGCGTCGACGACAACAGGCCGGCGCGCACGTCGATCACCGTCACCTTGGCTTGCGCGCTGCCGAGCGTGTCGAAGATCTTCATCTGGTCGGGAACCGAGGTCACATCGACGACTTCGGTCGCGTCCGGATGAAAGCGTTTCAGCGTGCCGCGCGGAGATTCGGTATCGAAGGCGCGGATCGGCGTCTGATGCGCGCCGAAGTAATCGAGCAGCGTGCGGGCGACGGTGGTCTTGCCAACGCCTCCTTTGTCGGCACCGACGATAATGACAGCTGGTTTGGCCATGGGACTACTCTACCAAGCGACAGAGGAAAAATGCGGCTAAATGCCTATCGAGCCTAGCTTACACGGTTATAGGCGTTGGAGAATGACGGGACTATTCTAGCAGGCGCCGCTCAGCGGGTAACCGGGCATGGGGTCGCATCCTCTCATTATGCCCGTCATTTCAATATATTGGGGGAAGCCTTCATGGCAACCATTTTCAACCAACGCGCGGTCGCGGCAAAGCCCGCCGGCACCGGCGCCGCCCGTCAGCAATTGCTCACCAAAGCTCGCGTAGCGGGCAGCGGTATTTTGCTCGACCGCCTGACGTTTGAGCGCGGCGGCGAGACGCGCCTGGCGGTGCCGGCGACCAGCGTTGCCTGGATTCAGCCGCTCGACGGCGAAATGCTGCTGACACATGACGGCCAGCGCCAGACGCTGACCGATGCGAATATCGCATTCCTGCCGCCCGGCTTGGCGGCAACCTTGCATGCGGCCGCCGACGCCGCGATGCTGTACGGGGAAATTCCCGACGCCGGGCGTTTCGATGCGGGGTTCAAGCAAAACCCGCCGCCGTTCCGCCTCACCGACTGGACGCGCGAGCCGGTGCTCGATTCCGAACATGACGCGCGCAAGCGCATCTATCTGGTGACGCCGAAGCTGTTCGGCACCAAGGCGGTGAAGGGCGAGATGATCATCTACCCGCCCGGCACCGCCGCCGCCAATCATCATCACGAAGGCGCCGAGCACTTCATGTATGTGCTGCGCGGGCGCGGCACCGTCTATGCGAACGAAAAGCCTTTCCCGGTGTGCCAGGGCGACGTGATCTATTATCCCGATCGCGAGCGGCACTATCTTGAAGCCGCGAAAGACGAAGAGCTGGTGTTTGCGGAATTTTTTTCGCCCGCCGAATTCAAAACCATCTGGGTCGACGAGTCGCAGGTCTGCACCTGGCTGCCGACCGGGCGCGACATCCGCGGCCGCCAGCCGGCGCGCGAGATCAAGGCGCACAGTTCGGCGGAGA
>JACQDO010000010.1 GCA_016201085.1 Hyphomicrobiales bacterium
GAACTTGGTGTCGGACGAAAACAGCGGCAGGTCGCAGCCGGCGCAGGCGAATGTGCCCTTGCGCTTCTCGTGATTGAGCGGGCTGGTACCGGGGCGTTCGGTGCCGTGCTTGCGCAGGATGCCGTATTGCTCCGCCGTCAGGCGCTTGCGCCAGTCGGCGTCGGTGAGCTTGCGGTAGTCGATGTCATTCGCGGCGGTCGTTGTCATCGTTCCTGCCTCGCCAAATTTGTTCGCGGTCATCAGCGCGCCAAGCGCAACGCCGGCCGTCAACAGGGCTCTGCGATCGATCATGTCAGCTGTTTCCCTTCGGCTTGCCCCACAACTGTTCCAGCCGCTGATCGCGGCCGCAGTTCCAGCGGTAGAATTTATATTTGGCCGGGTTCTTCTGATAGAAATTCTGGTGATATTCCTCGGCCGGATAGAACGGCCCGGCGGTGGCGATCTCGGTATAGATCGGCTTCTTGAGTTCGGCTTCGACTTCTTTCTTGGAGGCTTCCGCCAGTTTGCGCTCCTCGTCGTTGCCAACGTAAATCGCGGTTCGGTACTGGTTGCCGCCGTCGCAGAACTGCCGGTCCTTCACGGTCGGATCGACCGAGTGCCAGTAATAGGTGAGCAGTTGCTTGTAGGAGACCTTGCTCGGGTCGTAGATCACCAGCACTGCCTCGGCGTGTCCGGTGCCGCCCATGGAGACCTGCTCGTAGGTTGGATTGGCGACCTTGCCGCCGGTATAACCCGAGGTGGTGGAGATCACCCCCGGCACATGGTCGAAATCGGATTCCGTGCACCAGAAACAACCGCCGGCGAAGGCCGCCGCCGCCTGCCCGGGACCCGGCTGCGGCAAAGGCGCCATTTGCGCGCTGGCAAAGCCGAGACCGGCCAGCAGGAGAGCAAAGCCAAGCAGCAGGCGGGGCATAAGATCCTCCCGAATTCGTATTCTGACGCGCCCAGACATATAACGTTTGCGCATAATAGCTATTCAACTTGCCATCACTCCAGCATCACGGTTATGCGAGCCTTGCCGAGGCCGGCTGTCCTGCCTAGTGTCCCGGCAAATCCGAGGAAATTGCATGCGTTTTGAAGGCACCCAAGCCTATGTGGCGACCGACGATCTGAAGGTGGCGGTGAACGCCGCCATCACCCTGGAGCGGCCTTTGCTGGTCAAAGGCGAGCCCGGCACCGGCAAGACCGTACTGGCGCTGGAGATCGCCAAGGCGCTGGGCGCGCCGCTGATCGAGTGGCACATCAAGTCGACCACCAAGGCATTGCAGGGCCTGTACGAATACGACGCGGTGTCGCGCCTGCGCGACAGCCAGCTTGGCGACGCGCGCGTTCAGGACATCCGCAACTACATCAAGCGCGGCAAACTGTGGGACGCCTTCGTCGCCGACGAGCGGCCGGTGCTGCTGATCGACGAGATCGACAAGGCCGACATCGAGTTTCCCAACGACCTGTTGCTCGAGCTCGATCGCATGGAGTTCTTCGTCTACGAGACCAGCGAGACGGTGAAGGCGCGCCGCCGTCCGATCGTGATCATCACGTCGAACAATGAGAAGGAACTGCCGGACGCCTTCCTGCGCCGCTGCTTTTTCCACTACATCCGCTTCCCCGACAACGACACCATGCGCGCCATCATCGAGGTGCATTTCCCCGGCATCAAGCAGCGGCTGGTGGCCGAGGCGCTCAAGCTGTTCTACGAAATCCGCGAAGTTCCCGGCATGAAGAAGAAGCCGTCCACCTCGGAGCTGTTGGATTGGTTGAAGCTGCTGATGGTCGAGGACATCGGGCCGGAACTGCTGCGCGAGCGCGACCCCAAGAAACTGATCCCGCCGCTGCACGGCGCGCTGATCAAGAACGAGCAGGACGTGCATTTATTTGAGCGACTGGCGTTCATGTCGCGCAGAGAGGGGCGCTGAGACGTTCGCGGACATTCATTTTATATAGCCGCCGCACCTTGATAGGTGCGCTCAAATAGTGCTACCATAAGTAGAGTAAGGATCGACAGCGTTGACCACCGGGGGGAAGGTCATGTCGAAGGTCGCGTGGACGCCGCTGTGCGCGGCGGGGATGGCATTGGCGGTGGCGTTGGGCGGATGCACGACCCCCGGCGCCATGTCGGGCACCGCAATGGATTTCAACGAGACCGTCGCGCGAACGTCGGACTCACAGATCCTGCTCAATGTCGTGCGCGCCGCCCATCGCAATCCCACGCATTATTCCGCCATCACCCAAGTTCGCGACTCGCGAAGCGTTTCCGGCAATGCGCAAATCGCGGGTGCATTCCAGTTCGGTCCTCACAACGACCTGCTCCCGAATACCCTCTCGCCCACGCTCGCGGCAACCGGCAGTTTGACGCCGAGCTTCGACGTCGCGCCCCTGGACAACCGTGAGGCGGCGACGGGGCTTTTCCATCCGGTCGACCCGCAGATTCCGCTCACGTCTTGCGCCGAAGTTGTTCGCGGTGCCTAACACGACAAAAACGACGTTCATCAAGCAAGCAAACATTCCCCCCGAGAAAGTGCTGGAATCGCTGGTCGACCTCGACAAGGCCGATTTCGACGTCACCGAGAAGAACCTGGATGGCCGCAAGGTCTACACGATCAGCAAGGAAAAGAAGCAGTGGAAGTTCGTCTTGCTTTTCGGCGGCGGCCCGCGCGTGATGTCCAGCGACAAGAGCACCGTCATGAATGACCGGCGGCCGTCCGTTTCCTTCGACTTCCGCTCCGTCGATGGCATGGTCTATTACCTCGGCGAACTGCTTCGCCTGCAGCGGCGAATTGGCAGACCGCTGACCGTCCCGGGCTACCAAGGCCGCGAGGACATCCTCTTCAATGTCGAGGTGAATGCCTTGGCCGACCCGGCGCACAACATCACCGCCGATTTCCTCGGCGACCGTTATTCGATCAGCCGTCACCCGGTCGAGGGCGACCGCACCCTTACCGTGCTATCGTTGCTGTCGCAGGTCTTCTCGCTCTACCGGCAGGAGAAGGACCTGCCCAAGACGTCCGCGGTAACGGTGGTCGGCGCGCGCTGAACGGCCGTTGGCTAGTCCTCGTTCGGCTCGGCTGGCGTCTTCGGCTTCGCTTGCGAGGTCTTGGAGCGCGGCAACCTGGCCGGCTTCTCCTCCGCGCCACCCTTGGCCGCATTCTCCAGCCAGCCCTGCTCGCGCGCCAGGGCCACGATCTTCTCGCCCACGGCGCGGCCGAGCGCGCGCGCCGGCGCCTCCACGTCGGGCGACAGCCGTTCGGCCGGCGAACCGGCGGCGGTGGCGGCCGCGACGATGGCGGCGTTGCGGCTGGCGGGCACCGCGGCCGGTTTACGGGCGCTCTCGGCGGTGAAGCTGGCCAACTGTTTCTTGCCGCCGCTGGACAGATGCGACAGCGTCAGCTCGGCGACCACACCGCCGTGTCCGGCGCCGAAGCCGATCTGATTGGGCTTGGCCTGCCCGCTCGCATGCAGCCGGCCGTTGACCACCACCATGTCGTCGTTGAGCGAAAGCCCCTCCTCGCTGCCGGTCTGCGCCTCAAGACCCGCTTCGCGCAGCGTGACCACGATGCTCGCCAGGATTTCGTCGTTCACCCGCTCGAGCGTGCGCTGCTTGCGTTCAAAGGTGGGGAAGGTCCCGATCTTGCGCTCCAGCCGGGCGGTATAGCCGCGGTCGACCGCCGTCACTTCGCTTGCGAACACCAAGTCGGAAACGACAATCGTTTTCGGCCGCGGCGACGAGGTGCCCGCCGACGTGCCGCCAATATCCATAGAAGCGCAGCCGGCGAGCAAAAGCGCGACGACGCAAAGTGAGAGGAGACGCATGGGGAACGATACTCGCGAGGGACGGAAGGGCAGCAATCCTACCACGGGCCCCTGATGTCAAACGAATATATCTCGCCCCTGACGCAGGTAAGCGCTCAGCCCCGGCCGGCGTAGCTGTGGATAAGAGGCGCCCCTACTCGGCTGCCGCCTGCCCGGAGGCTTGCTCCGCCGCCTTACGCGCGGCCAGTCGCGCGGCCTTGCGGGCACGGAACTGTTCGCGATAACGCGACAACTCCTGCGCCGCGCGATCGAGCGGTCGCGTGCCCCAATAGACGCCCTGCGCCAGCAGACGGCCAAGCAGGCCGCCGGCCCAGACCAGCTCGTAGGGCGCGAACAGCCGCCAGGTCTCATCGGCCTCGACAATGCCGCGCGCCACCAGTTCGCCGCCCAGTGCCGAGGTGTTGAGCCCGTGCCCGCCGAAGCCGCTCGCCAGCCACACCCCGCGCTCGATCTCGCCGATCTGCGGCATACGGTGCACGGTGCGCCCGAGCGTGCCGCGCCATAGATGCGCGATTTCGACTTTGCCGAGGCCGGGAAAATTACGCTGGATGTCGGCGACAAGCCCGCGCGCGATCCAGCGCGGATCGGCTTGCCATGCGCGCATGCGGCCGGACCACTGCAAGCGATCGTCGCCGACGATGCGGTAATGATTGTCGGCGCGGTTGGTATCGCTGACCGCGGAGCGAGTGCGCACCAGCTCGTGCAGCGCCGGCCCCAGCGGCTCGGTCACCAGCACGAAGGTGGTGACCGGCAACAAGGTCGCCGCCAGCCGCGGCATCAGGGCGCCGAGATGGACATTGCCGGCGAACACCACATGGCCGGCGCGCACCAGCGCATTCGGCGTGACGATGCGCTTGCGCACGCCGGCAGGATCGATCGAAATCGCCGGCGTCTGCTCGAAGATGCGCGCGCCGGCTTTTTCCGCCAGCGCGGCCAGGCCGAGCGCGTAATTGAGCGGGTGGATATGGAAGGCGCGGGGAAAATGCACCGCGCCGAAATAGCGCGGGTTGTCGAGCTGCTCGCGCAC
>JACQDO010000429.1 GCA_016201085.1 Hyphomicrobiales bacterium
CGCCCAGGCGGTGGAATAGGCGATCACCTGCGGCGCGCCGGCGCCGCTTTTGAGCGCGGCGGCGCCGATCGAAAAGCCGACCACCGGCCCGCCCGGTGTGAGCGCGCCGCCGAGCGTCGCGATGGCGACGCCGAGCAAACCCGATTCCGGTCCGAGCCAAGGCGCGATCAATGCGTTGGGCAGCACTTCGGCGACGAAACCCGAGCCGACCACGCCGATGCCGATGCGCGGCAGCAGCTTGATGAACTCGATAACGCCGTCGCGCGCGCCGTCGTTGAGCAGCACGCGGCCGCGCATAGCGGCCAGGAACGCCAGCACGCCCACCGCCAGCCACAGCAGAATGTTGATGGCCAGCGTCATGCGCTTTCTCGTTTGCGAATGATCTTGTCCGAAAACCGGTTCCCACTTTTCGGGATCATTCGCTTGCCCCTTTGGCGAGGCCGGCCTTCACCGCCATGCGCGCCATGAGCCCGGCGAGGATCGGCAACGGCACCGCCATCGCGATGCGCCACAGTACGAAGTCAGGACCGAAGAACGGCAATTCCCAGACCAGCGCGCGCGTGTAACCGATCAGCGTCCAGCTGGTGATGAAGGCGACCACCGCGCCGGCATCGGCGCCCATGGCGAGAAACGCAACGGCCACCGGATAGATCGTGATCGGACCGCCGGGCAGGATGCAGCCGAACAGCGCCGCGATCAGCAAACCGGCGAAGCCGGATTCATGGCCGACCCAGCGTGCCACCAACTCGCGCGGCAACAGCAGCGTGACGAAGGCGCCGATCAGGCAGCCGGCCAGCACCTTCGGCAGCATGTCGCCGAACAGCGAGACGTCGCCGATCAGGATGGCGATGAAATGCTCGGAGCCGTCGCGCCAATAAACCGTGGCGGCGGCGGCCCCCGCCAACAGGCCAATGATCGCCGTCGACCAGTCGAATGCGCGGCGGGGACGGCGTTTAATGGGTTGCGATGTCAATGCAAAAGTCGCGGTCTGGCGTGACGGGACAGCATCCTGCGCGGTCGCGGCGCGCCGTTCAAGCCGGCTCGGACATTTGCCGGATGCGCCGATGGCGGTTGACCGCGCCTTTCGCCACCGGTAATTTTCAACGCGATGGGGATGGGGTCCCCCGATAACCGCCCGCAAGGGGCTGATGACTCCTGCCGCGATGTTTTAATTTGCGCATGATCTTGTCCGAAAACCGGTATCCACTTTTCGGGATCATGCGCTGACCCGGCAGGACTCTGTCCGCCGCAGGGCGGTTTTTTATTGCCCTGAAACACGAGGACCGCGCGATGGGCTATTTGATTGTGTTTCTGGGCGGTGGCGTCGGTGCAGCACTTCGTCACGGCATCAATCTTGCCGTGGCGCGCATGCTCGGCACGGCGTTTCCCTATGGCACCTTGCTGATCAACATCAGCGGCTCATTCATCATGGGGCTGGTCGCGGCCTATTTCGCGTTCAAGGGCGATGCCTCGCAGCATTGGCGGCTGTTCCTCACCACCGGCATCCTTGGCGGCTACACCACCTTCTCGGCCTTCTCGCTCGACGCTGCGCTGCTCTATGAGCGCGGCGAAATCGGCCTGGCGGCGCTCTATGTGATCGCGTCGGTGGCGGTCTCGATCGTGGGATTGTTCGCGGGGCTTGCTTTGGTGCGCCACTTCGCCTGAGGCACCACGCCATCGGCCGCCAAATTCGCCATGTTTTCATCGGATCGTAGGCTCGCATGGCACTGTGATAATATCCGCCGCAACCGAAAGCCGGACCCGCCATGAGAAGGATAATTGCCGCCACGTTCATGCTGGCCTCATTGACCGGCGGTGTTTTCGCGCAGGCGGCGAAAGAAGACGATCCGGCGGTCGGGGAGCAGAAACAGAAGCTGAGGAACGCCGAGGAAATCGACAAGAAATACAAGTCCACGCTCGAAAGAACGCGCAAGGACACTGCGGTGACCCGCGCCGATCCATGGTCGAACATGCGCGGCGCCGACGATTCCAAAACCAAACGCTAGCGCGCTACCAGCGCCGCCAGCCCCAGTAGCGCCGGTAAAACGGACCGTAATAGCCGCCATAATAAGGCCCCGGCTCGTAATAGACCGCCGGCGGTTCGACATAGACCGGCTCGTCGGCATAGGCCGGCGCATTGCTATAGACGCGCCCGCGATAGCTCGGCCCCGGCAACATCTGTCCCGATGGTCCAGCCGACCGCTGCGCCGGCACGCGGCCGCTCATATCGAGCGAGCTCTGGATGGCGAAGCCGCTCTTGTCCTGCCAGGTGACCGCGCACCAGCCTTCGCTGCACTCGCCGGCATCGACCAGGCTGCCGCCGGGAATTTTCGCCAGGATCTCGCTGGTGGTGCCGGGCGCGGCGCGCAGGTTGACGGTCGACCCCACATAGGCGGGCTTCGCCCAAGTGAGCGTGGGCGCGGCCAGCAGGAGGCCGCAGCTCAATAGATACGGTGTGATTTTCATGGGCTTGCTCGCTGTCCCGTTGATGGCAGGTAAACCAAGCATCAAGCACGGACGGCAACTTCACCCGGCAAAAGCGGCGGCATCTAGGCGGCGGAACACGCCGCACGCTTGCCTCGCCCGGCGGCCTTATGAGACAAGTACGCATGGCCAAACCCAAGCCCGACAGTACCCCCGACAGCCCGCCCGACCGCCTCAGCAACGATCCGCGCAGCCCATATTTCAGCACCGCCGCGCTGGAGCGCGACGTCGGCATCCGCTTCAAGGGCGTCGAGAAAACCAATGTCGAGGAATATTGCATCAGCGAAGGCTGGATCCGCGTCGCCGCCGGCAAGGCCTTGGACCGCTACGGCAATCCGCTCACCATCAAGCTCACCGGCACGGTCGAGGCCTGGTTCAAGAGCAAGCCGCCCGGCTGAAGCGCATTCGGTCGTTTTAAATCTCATGGGCGAAATCCGCGATGACATCGATCAGCTCGAGGCGCGCATCGAGGCGCTGACCGCCTCGCTCGAGCGCTGCCGCAAGATATCCCTGCTCGCCAAGATCGTTATCGCCGCCGGCGCGGCCTGGTTCGCGCTGGTGTTGCTGTGGATCGTTTTGTTCAGCGCCGCCGCCTTTGTCGCCGCGCTGAGCGCCGTGCTCGGCGGCCTGGTGCTGCTCGGCTCGAACGCGACCACCTGGGAGCAGACCGCCGCCGACTTGCACGCCGCCGAAACCGAGCGGGCGCAGCTGATCGGCAGCATCGACTTGCGCGTGGTGGGCGAGGAGAAGCCGACGTTGCATTGAATTAGTTTCGTCGGCGCTTGCTTTCTTTCCCTCTCCCCTTGTGGGAGAGGGTGCCGAGCGAATGCGTCAGCATGAGCGAGGAGGGTGAGGGGTCGGAATCTCGTGCGGCACTGACCCCTCACCCGGCTCGCGCCTTCCGGCGCTCGCCACCCTCTCCCCGTAAGAACGGGGCGAGGGAAAGAAGCCCTCAATGAATCGTCGGCTTGTCCTCGCCGCCAATGCGCAAGTCGA
>JACQDO010000430.1 GCA_016201085.1 Hyphomicrobiales bacterium
CGACGCTGGGGACCATGGCTTGCCCCTCAATCTTAGCCGAAATCCGGTGCCCCTCCGCGATCGAGTCGAGGACGTGTTTTCAGGATCGCTCGTTAAGCTTAGCACCCGGCCGGCCGCGGCTGAACCGCCGACGCGCCCGCCTGTTGCTGCGCTTGCCGCAGTGCACGCAATACAGCCACCGCCGACTGGAAAATTCTACGTTTTCTTAGGGAAATCAAATGCTTATACCAAATATAGCGTTCCTTGACTCAAGGAAACCCGATCAGTATGGTCCGCGCGGCTTTTAGGGCGGCGGGACATTCGGAGCCTATAAAACCACGCAGGTCGAAAGCATGGCTGACGACAGGCGCGGCACCACAGGCGAACGCAAAGAACCGTCGGACGACGAGGCTGCTCTCTCCGCGAGGCTCCAGCGTCTCGGCGACCGGCTCGCATCGGCGAACCGACCATCCGAAAACGACACCGGTCCTCGTCAGACCGCCGATGCTTCGGCGATGGCGCGCGGTTTCCGGCTTTCGACCGAACTGGTCGCGGGTGTCGTGGTCGGCGCGCTGATCGGCTGGCTGCTCGACCGCTGGCTGGGAATTTCGCCGTGGGGGCTCATCGTGTTTCTGTTGCTCGGCTTTGCCGCCGGCGTGCTTAACGTGATGCGGGCGGCGGGCGTCGTTCGCGAGCGGAATTTGACAGACTAGGCGCAAGACCAACGATAATGGCTACCGACCCCATCCACCAATTCCAGATCGTCAATCTCTTTCCGGTCGCCAAGATCGGTAACACCGAGATCGCTTTCACCAATTCGGCGGCCTACATGGCCGTGGCGGTGGCGATCATCCTGCTGCTGACGATCGGCGGCACCGCGCGCCGCAGCCTGATACCGGGACGCCTGCAATCGATCGCCGAGCTGTCCTACGAATTCGTCGCCGACACCATACGCAGCACCGCGGGCAAGGAAGGCATGCGCTTCTTCCCGTTCGTGTTCACGCTGTTCATGTTCATCCTGGTGATCAACCTCGTCGGCCTGATCCCCTACACCTTCACCGTCACCACCCACATCATCGTCACCGCGACATTGGCGCTGTCGGTGTTTGCCACGGTGCTGGTCTATGGCTTCTGGCGGAACGGGCTGCACTTCTTCAATCTGTTCGTGCCCAAGGGCATCCCGATCTACATCCTGCCGCTGATCGTGTTCATCGAGGTGCTGTCGTTCATCTCGCGCCCGATCTCGCACAGCGTGCGACTGTTCGCCAACATGCTGGCCGGCCACATCACCCTCAAGGTGTTCGCAAGCTTCATCGTGCTGCTGAGCGGCGCCGGCATTTTCGGCATCGCCGGCGCGGCATTGCCGCTGGCCCTGGTGGTCGCGCTCACCGCGCTCGAGCTGCTGGTCGCCTTCCTGCAAGCTTACGTGTTCGCAATCCTCACCTGCATCTATCTCAACGATGCGATTCATCCGGGCCACTGAGGCCCGACCGTTCCAGCAAAAGGAGTTCGTCATGGATCCAGTGGCAGCAAAATACATCGGTGCCGGCATTGCCTGCATCGGCATGGGCGGCGCCGGCGTCGGCGTCGGCGCGATTTTCGGTCATTACCTGGCCGCCGCGCTGCGCAATCCGTCGGCCGCGCAGGGCCAATTCGGCAACCTGATCTTCGGGTTCGCCGTGACCGAAGCGCTCGGCATCTTCTCGCTGCTGATCGCGCTCTTGCTGCTGTTCGCGCTCTAAGTCCTCCACCAGCCGGGGCTTCGATCCGCAATGGCGACCAATTCGCATACCGAGCAACCGTCGGGCCATAAGGGCGCCTTTCCGCCCTTCAATCCGAACACGTTCGGCTCGCAGCTGTTTTGGCTCGTCATCGCCTTCGTGGTGCTCTACGTGCTGATGGCCAAGGTGGCGCTGCCGCAGATCGGCGCCATCATCGAGAGCCGGCAGAAGCGCATTGCCGACGACCTCGCAGGCGCCGCTTCGCTCAAGACCGAGTCGGACGCGGCGATCGCGGCCTACGAAAAGGCGCTGGCCGATGCCCGCGCCCGCGCGCAGCTGATCGCCAACGAGACCCGCGATAAGCAGCAGGCGGCGGCGGAAGCCCGCCGCAAGACGCTCGAGGGCGAGCTCAACGTCAAGCTGGCCGAGGCCGAGAAGACCATCGCCGCCACCAAGCAGGCCGCGATGGCCAATGTGCGCGGCATCGCGGCCGACGCCACCAAGGCGATTGTCGAGCGGCTGATCGGCAAGGCGCCGTCCGACAAGGCCATCGACGCGGCCGTCGGCGACGCGCTGAAGAGCTGAGGAAGGCAACCCGTGCACACCATTGTCGAATTGCTGGGCGATGCCGAGTTCTGGGTGGCGGTTGCGTTCGTGATCTTCGTGGCCGGGATGGGCTATCTCGGCGTCCACCGCATGATCGCCAAATCGCTCGACGATCGCGCCGGCCGCATCAAGGCCGAGCTCGACGAGGCCCGCAAGCTCAAGGACGAGGCCGCCCAGTTGCTGGCGCACTACCAGCGCAAGCGGCAGGAGGCCGAAGGCGAGGCGCAGGAAATCGTTGCCGGCGCCAAGTCCGAGGCCGAACGGCTGGCCGTCGAGGCCAAGGCCAAGATCGAGGAATTCGTCGCCCGCCGTACCAAGATGGCCGAGACCAAGATCGCCCAGGCCGAGGCCCAGGCCGCCGCCGACGTTCGTGCTGCTGCTGCTGATGCTGCTGTCGCCGCCGCCGAAAAAATCCTCACCCGCGAAACCAAGGGCACCTTGGCCGCCGGGCTGATCGCCAAGGGGATCGAGGATATCCGCAAAAAATTGAACTAGCAGGCGGACTTAGCCGGCATTTGGCCGCTAACCGTTACCGCCTGAGGTGGCCGCATAGGCTCTGGACCGTCCTGCCAGCTGCAATTGCCCGCGCCGTAGTTTTCCCCACTATTAATCCCGGGCGTCTAAAAATCTTGCCAAGTTGTGGCCCGCGCCCTTTGCCTACCTCCGTACCACTCGTATCCTTGCGCAGCTGATTCGCCGTTCGGCACGAGCCGACCAGCAGGTCATCGGGGGACCCGTGGTCATCTTCGATTGCAACGGCGTTCTCGTCGACAGCGAACCGTTGGCGACCGCCATAGTATCGCAAGAGTTCATGCGAGCCGGCTTCCCGCTGACGCCGGATATTGTGGCGCGCTATTTCACCGGCCGGCGTCCCGCCGACATGTTCGCCGAGGTCGAGGCCGCCGCCGGCCGCAAGCTGCCGCCGGATTTTGCCACCACCGTCGCGACCGCGACCTTGCGCCGCTTCCGCGCCGAGCTGCGCGCGACCAAGCACGCCACCTACGCGCTGTCCTGGCTGCGCGGGCCGAAATGCGTGGCCTCGTCCTCTTCGATCGATCGCATCCGGGTCAGTCTCGATAGCACCGACCTGCTCCGCTTCTTCGAGCCCAATCTGTTTTCGGCCAGCGAGGTGCGCAGCGGCAAGCCGGCGCCCGACCTGTTCCTGCATGCCGCCGGCCGCATGCGTGTCGAGCCGCGCGCGTGCATCGTGGTGGAAGACTCGGCGGTCGGCGTCACTGCCGGCATCGCGGCCGGCATGACGGCGATCGGGTTCGTCGGCGGCAGCCATGCCACGGGCCAACTCGGCAATCAGCTGCGCGCCGCCGGCGCCAGCGCCGTGATCTCCGACCTGCGCGCGCTCAAGAGCACGATCATTGATTTAAGAGGGTGGTGACGTTACCCGCTCGTCCCCGCGAAAGCGGGGACCCAGTGCTACTCATCTCATTTGAAGCTGCATCTCTGGATTCCCGCTTACGCGGGAATGAGCGGAGTTTATTCGACGCGTGCGGCGCAGATCAACTCTGCTTCGGCTGAGCGGCGGTCTTCGGCTTCGGCTTGGCGGCCGGTTTCTTTCTTGCCGGCGGTTTTTTCTCCGGCGTCGCGCCGGCCGGATCGAAGCCGACATAGACCACGTAGGCATCGATATCGGCCAGCGGCTGCGGCAGCGGGAATGAGATATCGGAATCGACATGGGTGAAGGTAACGCGGTCGACCGCGCCGGCGATCGTCACCGGAATGCGCGCGAGTTTCGATACGATCGCCTTCGGGTTGATGCCCTCGCGCACCACCGCGAGACGCAGCGGCACCTCGAGGGTACCGGGACCGCCAGCCGGACCGGTGATGACGCGGCCCTCGACGCCGACTTTCATGGTCATGACGCCGGCATTGACGCGGCATTCGCGCGCGGTGCGGACGATGCTGCCCTGATAGCGCACCTCGAGCGGCGACGGCTCGCTCTCGCCCGGCTTGCTGCCGATCAGCAGCGTGGCCGCCCCGGTGCGCACATCGACGCCGGGACACTCGACATCGGTGGCATTGGCATCGCCGCCGACGCCGGCCACGTTGTCGCCGCCGGTCGTCGCTTTTGACGATGTGTTGAAGAGATCCAAGGAGGAGGAGCCGAACAAATTGCCGCCGCATCCGCCCAAGGCCAATGCCAAGCCCAATAGCGCGGCCATGGTGGTACCGGTTCGCATCGTGTCTCCGCGCCGCTCTTCAAGCATTGTCTGGTTCCTTCTTATAGCAAGCCAAGCGTGGCAAGCCCAAGGCGGAAACCTGTGTCATTCCGGGACGCGGCGAAGCCGCGGACCCGGAATCCAGACACGCCCCGAATGTCTCTGGATTCCGGGTTCGCACGCTGGCGCGTGCGCCCCGGAATGACGGCTCATTCAATCCGGATCGTCGCCAAGCCGCGCATAGAGCAGATGGTCCTGCCAGACCCCGTTGATGCATAGATAGCTGCGGGCATGACCCTCGCGCGTAAAACCGGTCTTCTCCAGCAGGCCGACCGAGGCGGTATTGCTGGGAATGCAGGCCGCCTCCAGCCGGTGCAGCCGCAACGTTTTGAAGCAGAACGGCACCAAAGCGTGCACCGCCGCGGTCATATAGCCCTTGCGGGCGAACGGCGCGCCAACCCAGTAGCCCAGCGAGCCCGCCTGCGCCACGCCGCGGCGGATATTGGCGAGCGTCAGCCCGCCGACCAAAGCATTGTCGTCGTTGCGAAAGATCATGAAGGCATAGGCGAGATCGCTGCGCTGATCGTCGGCATAGCGCTTGAGGCGGCGGCGGAAGGCGCCGCGCGACAGATCGTCGTCCGGCCAGGTCGGCTCCCAGGGCACCAGGAAATCGCGGCTCGTCTCGCGCAAGGCGGCCCATTCGGCATAGTCGCCGCTTTGCGGCACGCGCAAGCTCACGCCATCGCCGGCGATGGCCGGCATGCTGTCGTTGAAACTGACGCTGCGGAAGAATGCCATGACGGCCTCTGCCATACGCGGTCAGGCCGCGCGGCGAACAAGACTTTCAGCGATCGCGGCGGTGCTTTCAAGCCCTTTGCCGGGCCCGAGCGCGGCGATCGCCGGCTGGCTGCTCTCGATCAATGCACGGCCGGCGGCACGCGCGCTCTCAATAGTCACGGCGTCGACTTTGCCGACGATTTCATCGAGCGGAATCGGCCGGCCATAGGCCAGCATCTGCCGCGCCAATTGGCCAAGGCGCGCCTCCGAGCTTTCCAGCGCCATCAGCAGGCCGGCTTTCATCTGTGCCTTGGCCTTGGCGATTTCCGCTTCATTGATGGTTTCGGTCGCCTTGGCGACCTCGTCGATCACCACGCGCATGAGCTCGGGCGCGTCGCTCTCGTCGGTGCCGGCATAGAGTCCGAACAGCCCGGTATCGGCATAGGGCATGTGGAAGGCGTGGATCGAATAGCAGAGCCCGCGCTTCTCGCGCACCTCCTGGAACAGCCGCGACGACATGCCGCCGCCGAGCACGTTGGTGAACACCTGCAGGCTGTAGAGCGCCTCGTTGCGCACGGCCAAGCCTTGCAGCGCCAGCGCGATATGCACCTGCTCGAGATCGCGGCTTTCCACCCGCGTGCCGCCACGGAAAGTCGCCGGCTCCGGCGCCGGCGCGGCCGGTCCGACGAACTTGGCGAAGCGCCGCTCGGCCTCCTCGACAATGGCCTTGTGCTCGACGGCGCCGGCGGCGGCCACCAGCATGTCGGGCGCGCGGTAGTTGCGCGCGAGATAGGCGCGAATGCGCGCCGGATTGAACGAGCGTACGGTCTCCGGCGTGCCGAGAATGGAACGGCCGACCGCCTGCTTGGGAAACGCGGTCTCCTGCAAGCGGTCGAACACCAGATCGTCGGGCGCGTCCTGCACGGCGCCGATTTCCTGCACGATCACGTTCTGCTCGCGCCGCAGCTCCTCGGTATCGAAAGCGGGTTCCGAGAGAATGTCGGACAGCACGTCGAGCGCCAGCGGCACGTCGGCCTTGAGCACGCGCGCGTAATAAGCGGTGCTCTCGACGCTGGTCATGGCATTGAGATCGCCGCCAACCGCCTCTATCGACTCGGCGATCTGGCGCGCGCTGCGCCGCTGGGTGCCCTTGAACGCCATGTGCTCGAGCAGATGAGAAATCCCGTGTTCGTCGGGCGCCTCATCGCGGCTGCCGGCGCCGACCCAGACCCCGAGCGTGGCGCTCTCCAGATGCGGCATGCGGTCGGTCACCACCGACAGGCCGGAGGCAAGACGGGTGACTTCGACGCTCATGCCGCAGCTCCTTCATGCGCCGCACGCGACGCCGACGATACGACTTTCTCAACCGCCGCCTGATCGGCCGGCAGCACGGTCACGCGTTCCCGCCGTGTGGTGAGGTCGGCAAGCCAGTCCGGCAGCGCCGGCGTGACGCCGCAGGCGGCTTTCACCGCATCGGGAAACTTGGCCGGATGCGCGGTCGACAGCACCACCATCGGCACCGCGGGATCGCGCGTTTCCTTCTCGGCCACCGCCAGCGCCACCGCGGTGTGCGGATCGGCGCAGTAGCCAGCCTCGCGCATCCAGGCGCGCATGGTGGCGGCGCATTCCTGCTCATCGGCACGGTCGGCGGTGAACAGCGCACGCATCTGCTTAAGCGCCGGCGAGGCGACCGCGAAACGGCGCGATTGCGCCAGCGAGGCCATCGCGGCGCGCACCGCGGCGGCGTCGCGGCCATTGCTCTCGAACAGCAGCCGCTCGAAATTGGACGATATCTGGATGTCCATCGAGGGCGATGCGGTCGCCACCACGTCGCGGATTTCGTAAGCACCAGTCGCAAAGGTGCGAACCAGGATATCGTTGACATTGGTCGCGACCACCAGGCGGTCGATCGGCAATCCCATGCGCGCGGCAACATAGCCGGCATAGACGTCGCCGAAATTCCCGGTCGGCACCGTGAAGGCCACTTTCCGGTGCGGCGCGCCCAGCGCCACCGCCGCGGTGAAGTAATAGACGGTCTGCGCCACGATGCGCGCCCAGTTGATGGAATTGACGCCGGACAGCCGCACGCGGTCGCGGAAGGCGTGATGATTGAACATCGCCTTCACCAGCGCCTGACAGTCGTCGAAGGTGCCCTCGATCGCCAGCGCATGCACGTTCGAGTCCGTCGCGCAGGTCATCATGCGCCGCTGTACCTCGGAGATGCGGCCATGCGGGAACAGCACCACCACGTCGACTTGCGCGCGGCCGCGGAACGCTTCGACCGCGGCGCCGCCGGTGTCGCCCGAGGTCGCCACCACGATGGTGGTGCGCTCGGAGCGCTTGAGCAGCACGTGATCCATCAGCCGCGCCACCAGTTGCATCGCCAGGTCCTTGAAGGCGAGCGTCGGGCCGTGGAACAGCTCCAAGACGAACAGGCTGGCGCCGAGCTGCACCAACGGCGCGGTGGCCGGATGGCGGAAGGTGCCATAGGCCTCCTGCGCCATGCGCGCGAGATCGGCTTCGGCGATGCTGTCGCCGACGAACGGCCGGATCACCTCGACCGCGACCTCGGCATAAGGCCGGCCGGCAAAGCCAGCGATGGTCTCGTTCATGACCGAGGGCCATGACTCGGGCACATAGAGACCACCATCGCGAGCCAGCCCCGCGAGCATGACCTCGACAAAATTAAGCGCGGGGGCCTCGCCCCGAGTTGAGACGTAACGCATTGATTTGACTTGGCTTTATGGTTCCGGCACGGCCGTAATGTGGCCGGCACAGTAGCCGCACGCGGCGGCTTTCACAAGGAAACGCCACTTACGGAATTGGCTCAGGCGTAAACGCGCGACGCGTCTTGGGACGGCTGATCGGACGTCAATTGATATTCATCCGCCGACGGCCCTACCATGGCGGAACACACCATTCGAGAATCATCCCCTCACTTACGATCGGACTTTCATGCGCAAGCTCCAACTGACGCTGGCCTGCGGCCGCTATGATCGCACGCAACCCCTCATCGACGGCCGGGTGCAGCCCGAAGGCGTCGATCTCACATTCCTCCCCCTGCGCCCGGGCGAAACCTTCTGGCGCATGCTCAACTACGGCGAGTTCGACGTATCGGAAATGTCGCTGTCGTCCTACACGATTCTGCGCTCGGAAGGCGACACGCGCTTCACCGCGATTCCGGTTTTTCCCTCGCGGGTCTTCCGGCATTCGGCGATCTATGTTCGCGCCGGTTCCGGCATCGAGAAGCCGGAAGATCTCAAGGGCAAGCGTATCGGCGTCGGCGACTACCAGATGACGGCGGCGGTTTGGGCGCGCGGCCTGCTCATGCACGAGCACGGTGTTGCGCCGGAGGATATTGCATGGGTCATCGGCAGGCCGATCCGCACCATCAAGTCGCCCGACGGCATCCGCTTGCAGGATTTGCCGGCGGACACCACGCTGGAGGCGATGCTTGAGCGCGGCGAGATCGACGCCCTCGTCTCGGTGATGATTCCCAGCGGGCTGGGCAAGACCGTTCGGCGGCTGTTCCGCGATTCGCGCAAGGTCGAGACCGAGTATTTCAAAAAGACCGGCATCTTCCCCATCATGCATACGCTGGTGCTGAAGACGAATCTTTACGAGAGCAAACCGTGGCTGGCGGTGAGCTTCTACCGCGCTTTCCTGCGCGCGCGCGACCTCGCCTATCAGACGATGTACGACACCGACGCCTTGAGCGTCAGCCTGCCCTGGGTGATTCAGGAAGTCGAAGCGACACGCGAAATTTTCGGGCCGCAGATATGGGATTATTCAATCGAAGGCAGCCTGCCGACGCTGAATGCCCTGGTCAGCTATCTCGACGAGCAAAAGCTCACGCGCCGCCGCATGAGCGTCGAGGAGCTGTTCGCGCCCAACATCGGCGCGGGTCTCGCCGATTATCTGCGGGCAACTGGAGAGGATTGAAATGGGCGCGCCTTTGTCGCCTCACCCCCGCCGCCTGAGCCTGCCCACCAACCACACCCCATAGACGCCGGCCAGAGCGAGCGCGAGGCCGAACCAGGTGATGGCGTATTGCCAGTGATTGTTGGGCAACGCGATCGCGAGCTTGCCGGGCTTCGGCCAGCCGCCCTCAGGGACTGGAGATTCCTGGTCGATGTAGAACGGCGCGGCCGTCGCCCATTTCTTGGCGGCGGCGATGGCTTTGGTGTCGCGCACATACCAGACGTTGCCGGCAGCGTCGTCGGCCGGTGTGAACAGGCCGCGCGTCTCCGGCCAGCGCATCACGCCGACGATCTCGATAATGCCGCGCGGCGCGCCGCCCGCACGCGTTGCCGGATCCTTGCGCTCGAGCGGCACGAAGCCGCGATCGACCAGCACGATGCCGCCGCCGGACAGTTGCGCCGGCGCGAAAACCCAATAGCCGGGGCCTTTGACATCGGGCCGCAGCGGCGAGCCGGGGGTGTAGACCAGCGCCTCCTGGCCTGCGAGGAATTCGGCCGGAAACACGACACGGGTATATTCGTTGCCTTCCGGCTTGAGCTGCGACCAGTTGGCGGACGGCGGCAAATTTTCCGGCGCGCGTGCCAGCCGCGTATTGAGCGTCGCGATCAGATTTTCCTTCCAGGCCTTGCGCTCGAGCTGCCATAGGCCGAGCCCGCACAAGATGGCGATGCCGACCAGAGCGAACAGCGTCGGCGCCAGCACGCCGCGTCGGGTTCTGACCCGCGGCTCGCTCACGCGTCGCCTTTGCGTTCGAGACGGCCTTCCGCCGCCTTGTGATGGTATTGCAGCGCGATCAACAGGCCCTTGAGCAGCCTTAAAGGAGCAAGCGTCACCAGCAGGACCAGCGGCAGCCACAGCGCCGCGTGCAGCCAATAGGGCGGCTGATAGACCACCTCGGTCATCAGCGCCGCGAACACCACGATGGCGCCGCCGATCAGGATCACGAACACCGCCGGCCCGTCGCCGGCGTCGGCGAAGCTATAGTCGAGGCCGCAACGCTCGCAGGCCGGACGCAAAGTGAGAAAGCCCTGGAAAAGCTTGCCCTCGCCGCAACGCGGACAGCGGCCACGAAGACCTCTCGCGATCGGCAATGCTGTCGGCGGCGTTTTGTCAGTCATCGTAAACCCTCAAATACAAAAGGGCGGCGTCGCCGCCGCCCCTTGCGTAGACGATCGCTATCCGCGATCAGTGCCCATGGGCGGCGCTGGCGCCCGAGCCCCACACATATATGCAGGCGAACAGGAACAGCCACACCACGTCGACGAAATGCCAGTACCAGGCGGCGAATTCGAAGCCGAGATGCTGTTTCGGATTGAAGTGGCCGCTGAGCGCGCGCAACAGGCAGACGATCAGGAAGATCGAGCCGATGATCACATGCGCGCCGTGGAACCCGGTCGCCATGAAGAAGGTGGCGCCGTAGATGTTGCCGGCAAAACCGAAGGCGGCGTGCGAATACTCGTAAGCCTGCACGCCGGTGAAGGTGACGCCAAGCAGAATGGTCAGCGCCAAGCCCCATTTCAGGCCCTCACGGTCGCCTTCCAGCAGCGCGTGATGCGCCCAGGTCACCGTGGTGCCGGAGGTGAGCAGGATGAGCGTGTTCAACAGCGGCAGGTGCCAGGGATTGAAGGTTTCGATGCCTTGCGGCGGCCAGACGCCGTGCGTGAAGGCGAGCCGGCCGACCTCATGCGCTTCGCCGGGAAACAGCGCGGTGTTGAAATAGGCCCAGAACCAGGCGACGAAGAACATCACCTCGGAGGCGATGAACAGGATCATGCCGTAGCGGTGCGAGATCTGCACCACGCGGGTGTGGTAGCCCTCGTGTTCGGCTTCGCGGATCACGTCGCGCCACCAGGCGATGAAGGTGTAGAGCACGCCGATGACGCCGATGCCGAACACCAGCGGCGCCGCGGCAAACATGTGATGCATCCAGGCGATGGCGCCGACCGCCAGGATGAAGACGGAGGTGGCGCCGACGGCCGGCCACGGGCTGGGATCGACCAGGTGGTAGTCGTGGTGCGGCTTGACGTGAGCGTCGGCCATTGTGGTCGTCTCCCTTAGAGCTTGCTCTTATCGCTGTCCGGCGCCTCGGCCACCGGCTGCGCCGAATCGCGTTGCCGATAGAAGGTGTAGGACAGCGTGATGCTGTTGAGGTCGTCCTGGTCACGATCCTTGGCGATCTCGGGATCGACATAGAACACGACCGCCAGTTCGCGCGTCTCGCCGGCCTTGAGGCGCTGGTCGGTGAAGCAGAAGCAGTTGATCTTGGTGAAGTACGAGCCGACCTGCGGCGGCGAGACATTGTACGAAGCCATCCCTAAGATCTCGCGCGCGGCCTCGTTGACGACCTTGTAGTGCACGGTCGCCACCTCGCCGATGCGGACCTTGATCTCGTTCCGCTCGGGCTTGAATTTCCACGGCAGGCCGGGCCCGACGTTGGAATCGAAGCGAATGGTAAGCTCGCGGCCGAGCACATGGTCGGGCGCCTGGCTGGAGACTTGGGTGGTGCCGCCAAAACCCGTGGTCTTGCAGAACCAACTGTACAGCGGCACCGACGCATAGGCCGCGCCCACCATCAGCGCCACGAACGCGCCGCAGCAGGCCGCGATCAGCATGTCGCGGCGCAGCGGCTTCTTGTCGTCGTGGGATGCGGGTGCGGTCATGGATTTGTTCGTCATAGCGGGCGGATGAGGACCACGGGGCCCTTCACCAGGGTCATCACGTAGAACAGCACGATCAGCGCCACCAGCGCCAGCGCGATCGCGATCGAGCGCGAGCGCCGGGCGCGCTTCTGCGCCTCGGTGAGCACGACACCCTCGTCCTTGGCCGGCTCAGTCATTGTCACTCAGATGCTCACGCCGTCAGTCGGGCGATCAGCCCGCCCCATCCGCGCTCGACCAGGAGCGTCGCGAACAGGAGGAACAAATACAGGATCGAGAAGGCGAACAGATGCCGGCAGGCGCGTTCGACCGGGCGGCGTTCCTGCAGAACTTGGCCTGCCAGCGCCAGCATGATGGCGCCGGTCACGCTCGCCACGACGCCATAAAGGACACCGGCATAGCCGAGCGCCCAGGGCGCGATGCCGAGCGGCACCAGCACGAGCGTATAGAGCATGATGTGCCGCCGCGTGCTGACATCGCCGGCGACCACCGGCAGCATCGGAATGCCGGCGCGGGCATAGTCCTCGGTGCGATACAGCGCGAGCGCCCAGAAATGCGGCGGCGTCCAGAAAAAGATGATCAGGAACAGCAACACCGGCTCGAGCGACAGCGAACCCGTCACCGCCGCCCAGCCGATCGTCGGCGGGAAGGCGCCGGCGGCGCCGCCGATCACGATGTTCTGCGGCGTCGAGCGCTTGAGCCACATCGTATAGATCGCGACGTAGAAGAAGATGGTGAAGGCGAGCAAGGCGGCCGCCAGCACATTGACCAGGAGGCCCAGCACCACCACCGCGAAGCAAGCAAGCGTCAGCCCGAAGGCGAGCGCCTCGCCCGGCTGCACGCGGCCCATCGGCACCGGACGGCGCGCGGTGCGCGTCATCAGCGCGTCGATGTCGGCGTCGTACCACATGTTGAGCGCGCCGGAAGCGCCGGCGCCGACCGCGATGCAGAGCAGCGCGGTAAACCCGGTCAGCGGGTGCAGGTGGCCGGGCGCCACCGCCAGGCCGACCAGCGCGGTGAACACCACCAGCGACATCACGCGCGGTTTCATCAGCGCGATGTAATCGCCGACGCTGGCCGAGCTCGGCTCGGCCAGCGTGCTTGCGACAATCGGGCCGCGGAAGTTGGCGCCTTCGCTGATCAGCGACATCCGTAATGACTCTTTACTTGATCCGCGGCAACGTCTCGAACTGATGGAACGGCGGCGGCGACGACAGCGTCCATTCCAGCGTGGTTGCGCCCACGCCCCATGGATTGTTGCCGGCCACGCGCTTCCGGGCGAAGGCCTCGATGACGCCGACGAAGAAGATGAGCGCGCCGACCCCCGAAATGTACGAGCCGTAGGACGACACCTCGTTCCAGCCGTGGAACGCATCCGGATAGTCGATATAGCGGCGCGGCATGCCGGCGAGACCGAGGAAGTGCTGCGGGAAGAACACCAGGTTCACGCCGATGAAAGTGACCCAGAAATGCAGCTTGCCGATGAACTCGCTGTACATGTAGCCGGTGATCTTCGGGAACCAGTAGTACCAGCCGCCGAAGATGGCGAACACGGCGCCGAGCGAGAGCACGTAGTGGAAATGCGCCACCACGTAATAGGTATCCTGCAACACGCGGTCGACGCCGGCATTGGCCAGCACCACGCCGGTGACGCCGCCGACGGTGAACAGGAAGATGAAGCCGAGCGCCCACAGCATGGGCGTGCGGAATTCGATCGAGCCGCCCCACATGGTGGCGATCCAGGAGAAGATCTTCACACCGGTCGGCACCGCGATCACCATGGTGGCCGCGATGAAATAGGCCTGCGCGCCGGTCGACAGGCCGACCGTGTACATGTGATGCGCCCACACCACGAAGCCGATGCCGCCGATGGCGACCATCGCATAGGCCATGCCGAGGTAGCCGAACACCGGCTTACGCGAGAAGGTCGAGACGATGTGGCTGATCATGCCGAAGCCCGGCAGGATCAGGATGTAGACCTCCGGATGGCCGAAGAACCAGAACAGATGCTGGAACAGGATCGGGTCGCCGCCGCCTTCGGCCGAGAAGAACGTGGTGCCGAAATTGCGGTCGGTGAGCAGCATGGTGATGGCGCCGGCCAGCACCGGCAGCGACAGCAGCAGCAGGAACACCGTCACCAGTTCCGCCCACACGAACAGCGGCATCTTGTGCAGCGTCATGCCGGGCGC